>CANHAH010000032.1 GCA_947458705.1 Opitutia bacterium
AGCCACCTAAAAACACAAGAGCCGCCCCCGATGAAGGAGCGGCTCGTGTAACCTAACACCAAGCAAACCGTATAGAACAACTAACCTGCATCGTCTTACCAGGACGATGGTGACTACGGGGAGATAGATGCATCAAAAATCAAAACGCTCAAAAAAATCTAAAATAAAATAAGCCTAGTTATTTTCCATCCCGTAGCCCTCAGAAAACACGAAAGCCGCCCCGATTAAGGGACGGCTCTTGTGACCTAACACCAAGCAAACCTTAAGAACTGCTAACAACCAGCGTCTTACCAGGACGCGGCTAACTGCACGGAGATAGATGCGGGGCAGAGCAAAACGCTCAAAAAAATCTCCCGAAAAATTGAAAATCTTAACTTTATGTCCTTCAGTCTTTAAAGACGGTAGGAGCTAGCGCTTCAGATGTTTCAGGAGCACCGATTAGTGACAATTCTCCTTCATTGCCAGCCGGACGCGGCGTATGCGTAAGCGGATAACGAAATTGCTGGCCCTCGTAATTGCGGAATACGACCTCGGTATCGGTGATTTTTTCGACGTAGTCGGGATTGATAGGCACTTTGCCCCCGCCGCCCGGGGCATCGATCACGTACTGTGGCACGGCATAACCCGTCGTGTGCCCGCGTAAGGCTCGGATGATCTCGATGCCTTTGCGCACATCTACTTTAAAGTGCGCTCCACCCGTAATCAGATCCATTTGGTAGATATAGTAGGGCCGCACCCGCATCCGCAACAAGCGGTGCATAAGCGCCTTCATGATATCAACATCGTCGTTGATCCCTTTCAGTAAAACAGTCTGGTTACCAAGTGGCACACCGGCGAACGACAAGCGCTCACACGCTGCCCGCAGCTCCGCCGTAGCTTCCTTCGGGTGATTGGTATGGATACTCATCCAGATCGGCCCGTGTTTTTTAAAAATCTCACACAATTCCGGCGTAATGCGCTGCGGTAAAAACACCGGGATGCGTGAGCCGATCCGGATAAACTCCACATGCTTGATCGCGCGCAACCGCCCGAACAAGTGGTCGAGTTTCTTATCCGATAGCAGCAACGGATCACCACCCGAAATCAACACATCGCGGACTTCGGGATGGTTTTCGATGTAACGCAGCCCTTGCTCAAATTCGGGATGAAAATTATAATCCTGGGCGTTGGAAACCAAACGGCTTCGCGTACAATAGCGGCAATACGCGGCGCACCGATCCGTCACCAAAAACAAAACGCGGTCCGGATAACGATGCACCAAACCTGGGACCGGTGAATGCTCGTCTTCACCAAGCGAATCGAGCGTTTCTTCCTCGCTAAGAATCGCTTCCCCACCCCGCGGGATCACCTGTTGGCGTATCGGACAGTGCGGATCATTACGATCTATAAGATTAAAAAAATAGGGCGTGATCGCCAACGCGAGTTTGTGACTGGCAAAGAGGCAACCCGCCTTCTCGTCGGGCGTCAGCGTCATGTGCTCCTCGAGCTGGGCGACACTGGTCAGGCGATTCTTGAGCTGCCAAACCCAATCGTTCCAGTCGCTCGCGGGGACATGTTGCCAGAGGCCTTGGCCTTCATACCAGGCGGAACGGTCTTCAGTGTAGGGCATCGATGGTGGAGGGAAAGGACGATTAGGCGCCTAACCATCGCTGTCAAATGGCCAACGCGATTCCTCGAAATTCGCCCGCACCCCGCACTCGCGAAATTTTCTGCCCCAAGTGACCCGTCGGCGCACAAAACCCTTGGCACGGGGCACACGACGTCTTTTCGTTCGGCTTTAATGTCCACGTTCAAACCCGGAGTCCTAGCCCTTGAAGATGGCAGCGTGTTTCGCGGCCGTGCGTTTGGCGCCGCCGCCACGATCGCCGGCGAATGCGTTTTCAACACCTCCATGACCGGTTATCAGGAGATCATCACTGACCCGTCGTACTTCGGCCAGATCGTCACCATGACCGCCGTCCAAGTGGGCAACTACGGCCTTACACCCGCCGACGAAGAATCCTCCGGCCCGAAATGCGCCGGCTTTGTCATTCGCGAACTTTCACCCGTCGTTTCCAACTGGCGCAGCGAAATCTCCCTGGACGCCTACCTCGCGAAAAACGGCATCCCTGGCCTAGCCGAGATCGACACCCGAGCCCTCACCAAAAAACTTCGCGTCGACGGAGCGATGAAGAGCTGCCTTAGCACCTTACCCCTTTCCGACGAAGAAGCGGTCACACTGGCCCGCTCTTGGCGCGATATGGCCGGCTCGGACTACGTCAAAGACGTCACCTGCAAAGCCCCCTACCTCTGGTCAGCGAGCGATGCCTCGAACTACAACGCCGCTTACCTGCCTGTCGGTACCACGTTTAAAACCCCGCCACCACCGGCCAAGCGCTTCAAAGTTGCCGCCTTCGATTTCGGCGCAAAACACACCATTTTTCGTAAACTCGTCCGCCACGGTTTTGACGTACACGTGTTCCCCGCCACGACCCGCGCCGAAGAAATTCGCGAGCATAAAGTAGACGCTGTATTCCTCTCCAACGGCCCCGGCGATCCCGCCGCCCTTAGCTACGTCCACCAGACCGTGACGAAACTAATTCCAGATTACCCCATTTTCGGCATCTGCCTCGGCCACCAAATGCTCACGCACGCCCTCGGCGGCACGACCTTTAAACTCAAATTCGGCCATCGCGGCGGCAACCAACCGGTGAAAAACCTCGAGACCGGCAAGGTCTCCATCACCGCCCAGAACCACGGTTTCGCCACTGACCCCGCCAGCCTAGAGAAAAACGGCGCCAAGGTCACTGAGATTAACCTCAACGACAACACCGTAGAAGGCCTACGCCACATCAAGCTCCCTGTCTTCAGCGTCCAATACCACCCAGAAGCCGCTCCCGGTCCAAACGACGCAGACCCGCTCTTCGTCGACTTCTACAACATGGTCGCCGCCCGCAAAGCCGGGAAAATCTAATCTCTCGGGCAGATTATCCCCTGCCCGGTGGTTAAAGACGCGTCTGCGCGAAATTCAGCCGAGCCAACGCTCGAATTTTTCCGCGTCCTCCGGCGTATCAACGCCGATCGTCGGATCTTCGGTCAGACCGCACGCTATCGTGTAGCCGTTTTCAAGCACGCGGAGTTGTTCCAGTTTCTCGATCTGCTCCAAACGCCCGAGCGGCAGACTCGCAAATTTCTTTAAGAGCGCCGCCTTATACGCGTACAGCCCGAGGTGCCGGAAACACGGATTAGCCCGCACCCATTCATCACTCACCCGGCCACCCAAATCCCGTGCATAAGGGATCGGCGAACGCGAAAAATACAAGGCCTGCTGCGCGCCCGGCGCCAACACCACTTTCACCTGATTAGGATTCGAAAAGTCTGCCGCCGTCGTGAACGGCGTCGCCAACGTCGCCATATCCGCCGGTCCCGCAATCAACTCCGCCAACGCCCGTATCTGGCGCGCCGAGACCAACGGCTCATCCGCCTGTACGTTAATCAACAGTTCGGCGCCTATCACCGCATTCGCCTCCGCCAACCGATCGGTACCGCTCGCATGGTCAGGGCGGGTCAAAATAGCCCGAAACCCCCGCGACTCCACGCAATCACGCAAAAGTTCATGATCCACCGCGAAATACAAAGGGATCTCTGGCGCCTCACGTGCGATCCGCTCCGCCACCCAAAGCAGCAGCGGCTTGCCCCTAATCTGGTGCAAGAGCTTGCGCGGGAAGCGGGTAGATTCGAGGCGGCAGGGAACGACGAGCGCTAGTTTCGACATCGCCCCTCAACCGTAGCGCCCGGCTTTGAGGTTGCAAGCCGAGGCAAGCATCTAGATGTTGATCCTTCAGTCCCGCCACTCCTGCATGAACAAAAGCGACGCCACACCCACTGCCTCTCAGCCCCTCACCAAGGAGTTGGTTGTGCAGAACAAGATGGGCATCCATGCCCGTCCGGCCGCGATGATCGTCCGCATCACTAACAAGTTCAAAGCCGACGTCTTTGTCGAAAAGGACGATGAACAGGTCAACGGCAAGAGCATCATGGGCCTCATGATGCTTGCCGCCTGCAACGGCTCCAAGGTCAAGTTTCTGGCCACAGGCGAGGATGCCTCCCAGATGCTCGCAGAACTCGACGCGCTCTTCGCCAAGAAATTTGACGAAGCCTGAGCGCCTCAGAGTTGGCCGCGCCGCGCCTTATTTACCCATTGAACCTTTACGGCGGCTCTCAGGCCGCCTTTTTTATGTCTGCGCAAATTGCAGCAGATCGCATTGCGTGGGCGCCCGCCTTCAAAGCCCGAAAAAGCGCCGCGCTGTCGCCGTCGTCGCAATCGCGATTTCCTCGACACTCACCCCGAAAACACCCGCCGCAAACTCGGCCGTGTTGCGCAAAAACGCCGGCTCGTTGGGCTTACCGCGATGCGGCATCGGCGTCAGATACGGCGCATCTGTCTCAAGCATCAAACGCCCCAGGCCCTGCGCCCGAGCCGCTGCCCGCACATTATCCGCCGATTTGTACGTTAAGACCCCTGTAAACGACCCATAGCCACCGCGTCGCTGCAACTCTACCATCTCCGAGACGCCTTCGGTGAAGCAGTGAAACACCACCCGCTCCCACGCGACGCCGCTCGCATCGATCAACTCCACGCACTCCTGAAACGCCCCGCGCGAATGCACTACCAGCGGACAACTCCGCGCCCGCGCGATCTCCAGCTGCGCGATAAACGCCGCCCGCTGCCACGCAAAAATCTCCGCCGCTTTCGCCGAATTCTCCTTCGGCAGGTGAAAACGATCCAACCCGCACTCACCGAGCCCGACCGGTCGCGGCGACGTAGCGTCATTCCTCCAAAACGCATCGATCTGCGCAACCGCCCCAGCCCAATTAGCCTCCACGGCACAGGGATGAAGCCCCACCGTATAATGCACGCGACGAGCGTGGTCCGTCGCCAATTTACGATAAAGCGCCCAATCCTCCGGCGACGTACCGATCGCGATCATCTCCGCGACTCCCGCCGCCGCCGCTCGTTCCAGCACAGCCGCAACCTCGCCGCGTTCGGCGAACGATTCCAAATGCGTATGCGAGTCGATCAAAGTCATTTAAAAAAAGAAAAAAGGTCGCCACGGCACCTTGTCTCCTCCGCGCATAAGAACCGAAGCTCAATCCGACTTAGACTTTTGCCGCGTTATCGCAGACGTAGTGAACCATATTGCGTCGGTGATTGTACGAGCGTAACGCCGCGTCTTTGGCGGTATCGCGCGACTTCACCAAGTGTCGTGTGGCCGCCATAGCCGCCGCCTCTTCGGCTGCGGCGAGCGCCGAAACACAGATCATGGCCTCCGCGCGCACATCAAGTCGACTCACAGGAAATAACGTGTGCGTGGCGAGCCAGCGAACGGTGGATTGGAGCGGATTCATAACGATTGATCCGGGACTATGACAGTTACTTCCATCCGCGCAAGCCGCTGCAAATTCCTCCGCTCCGTTCGCAACGGCCACCAATCATACAAATAAATCTCCAAAGGCCGCCACATCGCGACCCAACCCACAATCAATAAGCCCTCACGCACAATTCTCTCCACTCCACCAACGAATAACAATTTTACCAACTCCGCTCCACCCAAACAGGCCGCCAGAAACAACACTCCCACCAACAGACTCAACCGGCCGCGCCACAATAACTGCGAAAACTCCCGCTGCTTGTGCTCCGCGCGATGTTGAAAATAACTGCGTACCGCCTCGTGCACATTGATCGTCGGAGCGGGTGATGAAGCTAGATGAATCATCAACTTGAGCTCATAATGCATCGGTATTTCTGCCGCCCAGCTGACGATAAATTCCTCGGCGTTGGCATCCAGGTCGCGCTCCAAAAACGGCGAAGGATCCAGCGAATTAAACAGCTGTGCGATGTCACGCATCCGCAATTCGATTACCTTAGACTCGGGCGTGATCATATTGGGGATAGGGCCGCGCTCCAACGACCCTCGTCAAAACCCACCAAACCTACTTGATCCGTCGGACGCCACAGGAAGGGGCGTTTTACTAGATTACCATTTCCTGCGAGCAGTGTCAGCGCCGCCGCCTCGGTCATCATCGGTAACTTCGCCCCGAGTCCCTGCGCTCGATAATCCAAACCTGATGTATTAAAAAGTTTCCGTAACTCCCCATCCTGCGCTGCCAACATCGCCTTCAACTCCGCCGCACTCGGTGGCGTTTCGCGGATCGGTTTCTCCGTAAAATCCAATCCTTGAGCCCGCAACCATTTCACTGCTCGGCGGCAACTATCGCAATTCGCATAAGTATAAATGATGATTTTGCTCATGAGTTGGTGCGAGTTGATCCGTGAATAGCTTGCGCATTTGGAATGTGCATCCTCCCGAGCCCCCACGCAACCCTAGCCTCAGTTGTGGCGATTGACGCCACGCCACGCCAGATTTCATCTAGCCCTTTCATGGCCCCGATTCTCGCAGTCTCTAGCCTTCGCGTTACCCGCGGCGACAACGTCATTCTCCATGGCCTAGATTGGTGCGTCCGGCGCGGCGAACACTGGGTGATTCTCGGCGGCAATGGCTGCGGCAAGACCACTCTGCTCAAAGCGCTCCTTGGCTACCTCTCGCCCAGCTCCGGCGACATCGCTTTATTGGGTAAGCGCTACGGCGAAGCCGACTGGCGCGAGCTCCGCCTCCAAATCGGTATCGTCACCAGCGCCCTTCAAGCCAGCGTGCCCGCCGCCGAGCCCGCCATCGAAACGGTCATCAGCGGCCGCTACGCCCAACTTGATCTCTGGCTAACCCCAACACGCACCGATATCCTCACAGCGAAAAAACTTCTCCGTTCGCTTGGCGCTGCCCGCCTCGTCAATCGCGAGTGGCAATTCCTCTCTCAAGGCGAACGTCAACGTGTCCTCATTGCCCGCGCCCTCATGGCCCGCCCACGTCTTTTGATTCTCGACGAACCATGCGCCGGCCTCGATCCCGTCGCCCGCGAAGATTTCCTGCGTTTTCTCGATCGGCTCGCCCGCCAAAAAAACACCCCTGCCCTCGTTCTCGTAACGCACCACGTGGAGGAAATTCTACCATGTTTCACCCACGCTCTGCTAATGCGTGCCGGACGGGTCGTCTCAGCCGGCGCTCGCGCCCGCACGCTTACAGCACCGCAACTCTCCGCCACCTTCGACGCTCCGCTACGTCTAACTCGACGCTCGGGCCGCTACGTTCTTAGCGTCGGTAAAAGCAGGGTTTATAAATCGCATCGCTAATAGCTTGAATCAAAGGGGCTAAAATTAGCTCGGCTCAAAACAAACGCCTCTACCCACTAGGCAAATAACGGCCGCACTGCTTGGCCCTTGCCGTCGGCGGTCACGTAAAACGGGCGCTTCTCAACATCATAACCGTGATTCGCCGGAATCCCAACCGCGCGATAAATCGACGCGTGTAAATCACTGATCGTGACCGGATCTTTGATCGTCTTGCACGGACGCTCGTCGGCAGTCACGCCGTGAACGTAGCCGCGCTTCATCCCTCCACCAAACATCAACACACTGCCGGCCGCCGTGAAATGCCGGTGCATGCCGTAGAATTTTGCGTCGTTGAGCACCGCGGGCACCGGCACTTGGTCTTTCACGGTTTTCTCGGGTTTACCCTCGAGCATCATGTCGCGGCTAAACTCGCTCGCGATCACAATCAACGTGCGATCCAACATCCCGCGTTCCTCAAGATCGAGTACGAGTTGAGCGATCGGCGCGTCGATCATCTGCTTCATGCCAACGAGCCGCGCGTGCCCGTTCTCGTGCGTGTCCCAATTGAGAAATGGAATATACTCCGTAGTCACCTCGATGAATCGCGCTCCCGATTCACAGAGTCGCCTGGCTAGCAAACAGCCTAGTCCAAACCGCCCAATCATACTCTCTTCGTATTTTGCGCCGAAACGATCGCGCGGCGCATCAAACCGCATGCCGGGCTCAAAACCGGGGAAATATTTTCGCGTGCGCTCCAGCGGCTCTAGCGAGAGATCAAATGCCTTAGCCGCGGGCGAACTGAGTAGGCGATGCGCATTATCCATCGACCGCAGCAGAGAATCTTTTTGATAGCCGCTGCCTTCACGACCGATCGGGCTGGCCGCGAGCAATTCACGATAAAATTTTTCCCGATTAGCAAATCGTCCCGGACTCATCCCTGCTGGAGGCCGCACTGCATCAGCCGCCTGCTCTGGGAAAGCCACATTGAACGGGCCGTACTCGCTGCCGAGAAATCCTGCCGTCGTGAAGGCTTTCAACTCCTCGCCTTCACCCAGATCGAAACGCTGGCCGATGTTGATAAACGCCGGCATCGCCGGATCGAGCTGCCCGAGCGTGCGTGCCATCCATGAGCCAATATGCGGCGCCGCCACCGTCTGCGGCGGAACGTAGCCTGTGTGCCAATTAAATTGATGACGGGAGTGGAGAATAAAACCTAGGTCAGCCGCCTGCATGCCGCGGATCAAAGTCCCGCGATCCATCACTTGCGCGAGATGTTCGAGCCCCGCCGAAAAACGCACCCCGTCGACGTTCGTCGGAATCGAGGGGAACGTGCTCAACACTTCATTCGGGTCCAGTCCGGGCGCATAGGGCGTGTAACGCTTCGGATCAAATGTCTCCGTGTGTGCCATACCGCCACCCATCCAGAGCACAATCACACGATCGGCCGTCGGTGCGATTTTTTCTAATTCCCCCGCTGCCAAGAGCGAACGTGGCGCACCGGCCGCGAGTGCCGCGAGTGTAGCCGTTGACGCCGTTTTCAGAAAGTCACGGCGCGACCACAAATCGGGCCGAGCCTGACGGGCAGTGTGTTGAACAACGAGACGGGAGAGATTCATGGCAGGGGCACGCGGGAGAAATCGGGACTCAGTAGATCAGTTGAAATTCGGGTAACATTGCCAGTATCCAAAGTAGATCTTGCACGCCTTCGTCATGAACCGGCGAACCCAATAACTGCGTCGCGAAGGCAAGTTCGGCCCTTGAAGGACTGCGGCTTAGAGCTTGTTGATAAAGCGTCGTCGCGAGATACGCAGAGTCTTTAGGAGCAGTCGCAAGAATTTTTTCGGCACCCGTTTTCAAAAGAGCAGCGAGCGTCGCACCATTGGTGAGCTCGAGCGCTTGGAGAGTCGTCGCCGTACCTTGGCGCACGGTCACAACTTGCTCGCGATTGGGCCGACCCAGCGCCGACATCAATGGATCCGCCGCGAGCAACGACGCTCGTAAAACGGGTAATTTTTCCGGCATCGCAGCCGCCAGTTCCATGAAACTAGTCCCAAGTTTCCAAGGCGCGAGTTCCACCCCGCCGAGTTCAAAGACCGGCCCCACGTCCGTTGTCCAGGTCGCATCTGAGACAAAATCCATGACTAGGCCATCCGCCCTTAGACGGCCGTAAAGGATGAGCCCCGCCGTGGTGTTAGCCTCGAAAGGAAATTCCAGCTGCGGCGCCTTGGGATCAAAGGGCAACGCTTTGCCGTTGGGACCGATGATTGCGGGCGGAATCGGCGTCGCTCCTTCTGGCGTGAGATTGACCGCCATGATACTGAGGGTGTTCACGCCAACTTTAAATTTTCCCCGCATATCGATCAGATCCGGACCGGCACTTGTGCGTTTAGAGGATGCGCCATAGGCTTGGCCGTTGATCGTGATTGTATAACTGTTATCCGCGGCGATCGCGATAAACGCCTCCGTCGGTAGGCTCGTGAGGGTAAGTTCGCGTTTAAACACCACCGCAGCTGGCTTGGTCTTATTGGCAGCTTGGGCATTAGTCCAAATCCACTTGGGTTGGAGCGGTAAAGTTGGCACCGCCGGGCTCTTCAGTGCAACGTCACGGTTCAAGCGTGCATCCGCTTTGGCCGCGTGCTCTGAGCCACTGAGCGTAAGTAGCGCATCGGAAAACTGCTCAGCGCTTAGGCGACGAACGCCAGGACCGCGGAACACGTAGTGCTCCTCGGTCTCGCCAACGTTGACCACCGGTAACTGATACGCGCGCGAAGTAAGGATGGTCGTGATGGTGCGCTTGAGATCGTAGCCATGCGCGACGAGATCCTCAGCGAGCCAATCCATCAGCTCAGGCGACCAGGCGGGTTTATCCATCTCATCGACAGGCTCGACGAGACCGTAGCCCATGAAACGTTGCCAAAGCCGGTTCACAATTGTGCGAGGCAGGCGACCATTAGTGCGACCGGTAATAATATCAGCGAGTTGGCGTTTACGCGTAGCTGGATCAGCCTTGCCATCAATAAACCCGAGTTCGCCATAGAGAAATTTCACCTGTCCCATATGGCCCGTCGGTTTGTCGCACTCGGCAATTTCGAGTGGTCCATCCGCATACACGCTCGCGAGGCCATAAGCGTCTTTGAGTGTGTATTCATTAATAAAACTATCGTGGCAGGAAGCACACTTGAGATTCACACCAAGGAACACCTGGGCGACGCCCTGAGCGGCCTGCATCGGGGGCACCATACTAGCGTTAACCGCGCCGCGCCAAAGAATGCCGTTGGCAAAACCCTCAGCTTCGGAGCCAGGATTAATGAGCTGAGCGACAAATTGGTCATACGGCAGATTCCGGGCGAGCGCAGTATAAAGCCACGAGGTGATCGGCTTGCGGCCCCCATCAATGTAACCGGTGCCCTTGTAATCATTGCGTAAAAGATCATTCCAAAACGTCAGCCAATGCTCCGCGTAAGCCTGACGATCTTGGAGGAGCCGCTTCACAAGACGTTCGCGTTTGTCCGCAGCCCCATCGGAGACAAAAGCCTCCAGCTGCGCAGGAGGCGGCAAAAGACCGATCGTATCCAGCCACACGCGCCGTGCATAGACGCGATCATCAACCCGCTGCGGCCAAGTAACGCCATGTTGCGCCATGCTCGTCCCGATAAAACTATCCACGGGATTCGCCTCTGTGCTCGACACCGACAAACCCGCCAACTCCCTCGGTCTAAGATTCGCCGGCTCGTGTTTTGCGAAAGTGATTTCCTGTGGCCATACCATACCTTGATCAATCCAAGCTCGAAAAGTCTCCACTTGTTGCTGCGTGAGTTTTTTACCCTTTTTCGGCATCACCGTCTCCGCATCCAGACTCGTGATAAGTTTAATTACCGGGCTCTCTGCACTGCGACCTAACACCGCCGCGATCCCATTTTCGCCGCCATCGAGAAAATCAGCGCGTGTTTCCAAACTAAAACCGCCCTTTTCCTTTCCCCGCGCGTGGCATTGGACACAGCTCGACTCAAAAATGGGCTGAATGTCCCGCGCGAACTGCACTGGCTCAACAGCGGCTAAAGTCATAGGCACACTCAAGGTGCAGAAAAAAATGACGGCAGCAGCGCCAAGGGGAGCGAAAAAAAGGTGAAGCATCTGGCAGGTGAAATCGTGCCTTATTAAACTAAGTCGGCAAAAAATCGCAACGTCAGGATGCTAACGCTGGATGAATTTATCTAACGCGCCGAAATTTTTTAGTGGTCCACTTTTCTTATCCGGCATTTTCACCGTCGCCAACGGTGCAGCCGGCACAGGTGCGGGTGCAGGCAGTTTTGCAGCTACTAATTTAGCTGGTTTTTCGGACTTCGTTTCCACGATGCCCCCTTTCGCAAAACTGGCCAACCAGCGGTCTAGTTTTACGGCCGAAACCGGCTCCGCCGTCCCTAGTTCCTGCGCAAAAAGACTCACGCGAAACTCCTCCACCCACCACCGAAACACTTCGCCATCCTCACGATCTTTCAGCTTTGTCGCAGCGGCCACGTAAGGCATCAACTGACGCGCTCGCTCGGTGTCTTTAACCGGATTTTGCCGCCAGCGATCCGCGCGTTGCTTCATCGCTTTGAGATAACGCGGGAAATGAGCGAGCTGCGCATACGGCGTCGCCCGAACAAAATCCGCCGGCAACAACGCCGCCAAATCCCCCGCCTGTCCGGCGTACGGCGTCGCGTGCACTTCGAGCGACAAGCGCAGCGTCAGAACCTCCCGCAACTGCTCGACGTAGCGAGGCACCAGCCCATGCAGATCCGCTTTAGCCCGATCCACGGCCGTGCCAAATGCTACTGTCGTTAGGGCACTCACGCGCTTCGCATCGCAAACCCACGTCCGAATCGAACCCAGCGCGTGCGATTGTAAATCCGCCAGCGGCACCAGGGTCGCCAATAAAGCTCCGAGCTCGCGCAGCGCCTTCAAGTCACGCTCCAGCCAGCCCAATTCGTAGCGCACGTGAGATTCCAATAAAGCCGACAGTCCGCGCCCCGTCGCCGTCTGGGCTTCTTCCGGCGTGCGCGCGAGCCGCAACGCCACGCCGCCATTTTCAACCACCAGTGCCGGAAACGCCTCAACGGGCACGCCCGCCTGTTCGCTCACAAGTACGCGCGCTGGAATATCGCCAAAGGTCCATGTTGTTTGAGGCGATTTTTCCCACTGCGTTCGGGCGCGACGCCACACTTCGGGCTCGGCCTTCGCTACTGCGACCGTCGCCTCGCGGCCTCGCTGCTGCAACGCCGCGTGGATTTCCGCCAATTCACGGCTCGCGCAAAGCTCCACACCATTATCATTCACAACGCGCACGCGAACGCGGAAATGATCAGGCAAGGGCTTATCATCCCAAATTTTGGCCTGCACCCCAAGCCGGAAGCGTTCGCGCAACTCAGCCGCCAAGGCCTCGGTCAACGTCTCGCGTCGGTCCGTCAGCCGGTCGCGTGCCGCAACCCAGCCTACAAATTTTTTCGCATTCTCGTTCAGCGGTACAAAAGCGCGGCGCAATTCCTTAGGCAGCGCCCTCAGGTAATGCTCAACTTTCGACTCAAGATGTCCAGGCACCGCCCAGTCGAGCACGGCAGCTGTAAGCGTCGCAGCGTCACGCACATTGACGTCGAGCGTCACACCATCATCCGCCTGTCCAGGTTTATAAGAGTAAGCGAGCGGTAAGGCTGAATTCGCCAGGGGTAGCGCCTCAGGAAACGCCACCGCGTCGTGCTGCAGCGTCTCCGGATCACGCAAATCCTCGGGCTCGAGCATGAGGAAATCCGGCTCCGCACCGCGACGTTCGCGCACAAGATCGACCAACTCCGCAACCGAGGAAATGTGCTGCGGATTTTTCTCCGGAACGAGACGCGCCACGTAGAAACGATAAATAGCCTCGTCGAGATTAAGATAACCCGTGTCGCGTGTACGCGTGAGCGCGTTTTCAATTTTAGCCCTCACCGCGCGATTATGAAGCAGACAATCAAGCGGGAAAACAACGGTGTCATTTACAAGCGCTTCGCGAATAAAAATTTCCGTCGCGTGCACGGGATTAATTTTTCCGTAACCCACCGCGCGGCTTTCGAGTTCAAGGCCATAGAGTCGTGCGCGTTGCTTCACCATCACGCGTCCCGCCTCCTCGTTCCAAAACGGTTCGCTATGCGACACGCGCACCACGTGCGCGCCGAGGTCAAGCGCCCACAACGGATCCAGGCGCGCGCAGGTGCGCGCATAGAGCCGCGTCGTCTCCATCATCTCCGCGGCCATGATCCAACGTGGTGTTTTCGGACCTTTCTTGGGCGCCACCGCGGGGTCGGCTTTGCCGCGCTTAGGCTCTTCGCGCCGAAACAAAACCGAGCCCGGAAACAAGCTCACGCGTCGGTCGTTTGTGGCTTTATAACCGCCATTATCCTCGTCGAGTTGCGCAATGTTTCCAAGTAAGCCGGAGAGAACACTACGGTGAATCGCGCGGTATCCGGGCGTACCGAACGCAAGCGGCTGATCCGGATTTCGCTCCGCGTGTTCACCGGTTCCGTCGTAAATCGAAGACATTCGAAAAGCCTCACGCTCTCGCAAAGTATCAAGCAATTGCGAGTGTACGTCACGCCACTCGCGCAAGCGTGTGTAACTCAAGAAATGATCGCGGCAAAATCGGCGTAACTTCGCCTGAGTCAGCCTCTCAAACTCGTCGTGAAACGCCTCCCAGATATTTAGGAGCGTAAGAAAATCTGAATCCGGATGTGCAAACCGCCGGTGCGCGGCATCGGCGGCTTGTTGTTTGTCCATCGGACGGTCGCGCGGATCTTGAATACTCAGGCCGGCAGCGATGACGAGGACTTCGCGCAACGCTTTTTCCGTGCGCGCCTGCAAAATCATGCGCCCGACGGTCGGGTCGACTGGCAACCGCGCGAGTTCGCGCCCGACAGGCGTTAAAGGTCGTACGAGATCACCGATTTCTTCGGTGGCCAGCGCGCCTATTTCCTCGAGCAGCACGTAACCCGAGCGAATCGCCTTCGGCGCCGGCGGATTGATAAAGGGAAAACGCTCGATGTCGCCGAGCCCGAAAGCCTTAAGCCGTAATATGACGTCCGCCAAATTTGCGCGCCGAATTTCTGGCTCGGTGAAGCGCGGGCGCTCGAGAAAATCTTTTTCCGAATACAGCCGAATACACACGCCCTCGGCGACACGGCCACTGCGGCCTTTGCGTTGATCAGCACTGGACTGGGAAATCGGCTCGATAGGCAAACGCCGCGTGCGCGCCGTGGCCGTGTAGCGACTAACCCGCGCTAGACCCGTATCGACCACAAAACGGATGCCAGGGATCGTGAGCGATGTTTCCGCGATGTTGGTCGCGAGCACTACTTTGCGGCGCTGCGTCGGGGCGAAGACGCGCTGCTGTTCGACGTTGGAGAGCCGGCCAAAGAGCGGAACGATTTCGCAGTCGCGCAAACGCCGTCCTTCAAGCAGATCGCCGACCTCACGAATGTCGCGCTCGCTCGGCAAAAAAACTAACACGTCGCCACGTTCGCTCTCGTGCGCGATGCGCTCCACCGCTTCGACGGCCCCGTCGATATAGTGCAGTGCCTCGGCCTTTGCGGAGGCGATAGTAGCAGCGTCAGATTTTTCCTCATTTTCATCGTTTTCGTCGTAGTCAGAGCCCAGTCCATCGAGTGGAGCATAGATGACTTCGACCGGGTACGTGCGGCCTTCGACCTTGATGATAGGCGCGCCGTCAAATGCCGCGCTGAATGCTTCAGTATCGATTGTAGCCGAAGTAATAATAATTTTCAGCTCAGGACGCTTGAAACGCAGCGTACGCAGATGTCCAAGCAGGAAATCAATGTTGAGCGAGCGCTCGTGAGCTTCGTCAATGATGACCGTATCGTAGTCGCGGAGCAACGGATCACCTTGGACCTCCGCGAGCAACATACCATCGGTAAGAAATTTGATTACGGTCGCCGGGGTGGTCTGGTCGTTAAAACGGATTTTACAGCCGACCTCGCGGCCCCATTCGACGTTTAATTCCTCCGCGACGCGGCGTGAGATTGACAGCGCGGCGACGCGGCGTGGTTGCGTACAGGCAATGCGCCCACGTTGGCCGCGGCCGGCAGCGAGGCACATTTTCGGAATCTGCGTCGTCTTACCCGAACCCGTTTCACCCGCAAGAATCACGACCTGATTTTCAGCGATGGCCGCAGTGATTTCGTCCGCGCGCGCGCTAATGGGTAGCTCGAGCGGAAAATCGATGCGAAAGGGAAAAGGACGTTGTGATTCAGTATCAGCCAAGGAAAGAGGCTTGAGATTCGGGCTCGGCGCGGGAATGACAACTCTCCATGCGTGCGCCGCCCTTACTTCCAGAAGAGACTTTATTCCGCGTAATGCGGTTCGCCCGCTTCAACGGAATTAGTGTTCTTGTGGTGGCGGGTGTTTTTGGCCTGATCTGCGCGGCGAGCAAAGAAGTCCCTGGCGCAGCCATCGGAGTGCTAGTAGCCGGAGCGGGTGCATTGGAGTTACACGGCGTGGGCTTGTTGCACCACGGCGACAAGCGCGGCGTATCGTGGCTCATCGGGAGTCAGTTATATCTTTTAGTCATCGTACTAGCCTACGTCAGCTATCGCTCGCAACACCTCGACCTCGAATCCGTCCGTATGGTCCTGTCCTCCGAACAACGTGAGACGATCGCGGCAGCCGGCCTAGAGGAAACTGAATTTTTGCGGATAATCGCGTATATCTCGAACGCGATTTTCGGAGTGATCACGTTCCTTTATCAGGGAGGTATCGCCCTATATTATCACCGTCGCCGCGCACCCATTGAAGCTGCGCTTGAACTGGATCAAACCGACGAGGCCGACCCCACGTAGACGGACTTGCGAAACCTTGCGCACGCATCACGTTTTCCATCATGTCAAAGGCACGCTACATCCAAGCCAAACAGAACTGGGCTGAGAAACAGAAAGCGCGCGGTGTCACGGCGCGCGCTGTGCCCTCACAAGACCGCCTGCCACCGGGCCAGAAACTTACCGATGGTTTTCCGGTGCTAGATCTTGGCGTGCAACCCACGATCTCGACCGCCGATTGGTCCCTAACTCTAGACGGCCTAGTGGAAAAAACGGTCACACTGAGCTGGGAGAATTTTCAAGGACTACCACAGGTTGAGGATGTGAGCGACTTCCATTGCGTCACGACGTGGAGCAAATACGACTGCCGCTGGGGCGGGGTCGCCTTCACGACTTTATACGAACTCGCGCAGCCGAAGCCCGAAGCGCAATTTGTGTATTTTACGAGCTACGACGGCTACTCAACTAATCTGCCGCTAGCGGCATGTTTAGACGACGATGTGCTCGTCGCTACATTGTTCGATGGTGCGCCACTAGCGCGCGAACACGGCGGATTGGCCCGCGTGATCGTGCCGAAACTTTACGCATGGAAAGGGGCGAAATTCATTAAAGGCATCACCTTTCTCGCAGAGGACAAACTTGGCTTCTGGGAAGTACGAGGCTACTCCAACGGCGCCGATCCTTGGACCGAAGACCGCTACGCCTGATTCGGCACGACCGACGCGTGACAAATCAGGCGGGCGGCCGTTGCCGAAGGCGCGGCAAATCAGGCTTTGAAATCAGCCGCGCCGTAACCTTCGGCCGCCTTCTTGTCATCGAATTCACCTTCCCAACGGGCGACCACGACACTGGCTAAGCAATTACCGAGGACGTTCACCGATGTGCGGGCCATATCCAGGAGCGCGTCCACACCGAGAATCATTGCCGCGCCTTCGAGTGGTAGGCCGAAGGATTGGAGTGCCGCGATTAATACCACCATCGAGGCCCGTGGCACGGCGGCGACGCCCTTGGAGGTGATCATCAAGGTCAACATCATCGTGATTTGCTGGCCGATGCCGAAGTGGATGCCTGTCGTCGATTCCGCGACCTGCGCGATGAAAACCGAGGCCACGGCCAAGTGCAGCGTGGAACCGTCTAGGTTGAAGGTATAACCGGCCGGCAAAACGAAGCCAACGATGCCGCGAGGCACACCGAGTTTCTCCATGTTATCAAAAGCCTTAGGCAGCGCCGCTTCACTGTTTGCCGTCGTAAATGCGATTGTGAACGGTTCACGCACCGCACGGGTAAACGCCTTGAGTGGTACCTTCGCTATCGCGACCACCACACCAAAAATCACGACCACAAACAACACGAGCGCGAAGTAGAGTGTGAGCACCAGTTTCCCGAGATTAAAAAGCACATCGACCCCTTGATGGCTTACTGTGACCGCGATCGCCGCACCCACACCAAACGGCGCGAATTTCATGATGATACCGGCGAATTTAAACATGACCTGCGTGACACTGTCGCACCAGATCAATACCGGCTTACCGGCTTCACCCGCGGCAATAACCGCCATCGCAAAAAAGACCGCAAACACCACGACCTGCAATACGTCGTTGCGCGCCATTGCGTCGATCAAGCTCGTCGGGAACGAATGTAAAATCGTCTCAATCAAGGTGAGCGGTTTATTCTGAGCCGCTGAGCCGAGAGCGGCCGCACTGCCGGCGAGCTTCAAGCCTTCTCCAGGCTTGGCAAAGTTTACGACCAACAACCCAACCGCGAGCGCCGCCGTGGTAACGATTTCGAAATAGAGCAACGCCTTCGCGCCGATGCGGCCGACTTTCTTCATGTCGCCGGTACCGGCGATGCCTTGCACGACGCTGGCGAAGACGAGCGGTGCAATCATAACCTTGATCAGATGCAGAAAAATATCTCGCACCAACACCAGCCACGAATCCCAAACTGCCCGTGAGGCCGGGGTCAGACCCGAAAGAACCACACCGATCAACACGCCGAGTACGAGGCCAAGCATGATCTGCTTGGTGAGGCTAAGATAATACCAAGGCTTGGGCGCCTCGGCGGCGCCAGAGGAATGAGGGGTAACCATAATTTGTAGTGATTCAGCGAGCGGCGCGCGCCAAGCTTTAAGAGCAGCCCTAAAGCCAAGTTTTCTGTGGTGCGACCCTGACTCTATGGTCAAAATTGCGCTGAAATTTCAGTATAATTTTTTGAAATCATGAGGCTCAACCCTTGCAGTCGTTGCGATAGGGAATTTGCTTTTTGGTGATAGCTTGCTCCTCCCCGACCCCAAACGCCCTGCCTTCTTTTTATTTCTGAAATTTCAATCACGCGCGCTGACGCGGTTTACCCGAAAAATAATCGGCCATCTCATCTGCGCCATCGACCATGCTTAGCCCTCGTCTCGCTACCATTATCAGTCTGATCACCGGCAGCTCGTTGCTATTGCTCGCCCAAGTGGGCTGTGGTCGTTCTCCGTCTTCTGCGGCCCAAGCGGTCACCGCCTCCAGCCCCACCCGAGCTGCCACCGCGAAAGTCTCCTTCAACGAACACATCCAACCAATTCTGTCCGAATACTGCTACCATTGCCACGGTCCGGATAAAAACACCCGCAAGGCCGAACTTCGCCTCGACGTCGCGACGGACGCCTTCGCCCCGCGCAAAAACGGTCCCGCCATCGTTAAAGGCCAGCCCGATAAGAGCTCAGTGGTCACGCGCCTGTTTTCCAAAGACCCCGAAGTTGTCATGCCCCCACCCGAGGCGCACAAGA
This sequence comes from Opitutia bacterium, assembly GCA_947458705.1. Lineage (GTDB taxonomy): Bacteria > Verrucomicrobiota > Verrucomicrobiia > Opitutales > Opitutaceae > Tous-C4FEB. The sequence goes on from CANHAH010000032.1 coordinate 18,818, forward strand.
CACTCAAGCCCGAAGAAATTGCTCTGCTCCGCCAGTGGATCAGTGAAGGCGCCGTGTACGAAGACCACTGGGCATTCATCGCGCCGAAACGACCCGCTGTGCCCAAGATCGCAAATACGCAGCTTAAAATTCAAAACCCCGTCGACGCTTTCATTTTTGCCCGACTCGAAAAAGAAAACCTCGCGCCCTCGCCTGAAGCCGACCGGGCCACGTTGATACGACGCGTCACCTTAGATCTTACCGGCCTCCCTCCCACTCCAGCCGAAGTCGCCGCCTTCCTCGCTAACACCGCGCCCGATGCCTACGAACGCGCCGTTGACCGCCTCCTCGCCAGCCCGCGCTACGGCGAACACCGGGCGCGCTACTGGCTCGACTACGCCCGCTACGGCGACACCCACGGCCTGCATTTCGATAACTACCGCGCGATCTGGCCATACCGCGATTACGTAATCCGCGCGTTCAACGCCAACAAAACCTTCGACCGCTTCGTCCGAGAACAACTCGCAGGCGACCTCCTGCCCGCCAAAAATGTCGACGAACTCGCCGCAACCGGCTTCGTGCGCTGCAGCGTTACTACCAACGAGGGCGGCACCGTCACTGAAGAAGTGGCAATGAATCTCGCACGCGACCGCGTGGAAGCCTTCGGCGCCACCTTCCTGGGTCTCACCACCGGCTGCGCAGCCTGCCACGACCACAAGTTTGATCCCATCACCCAAAAAGACCATTTCCAACTCGTCGCGTTTCTAAACAACACCGCCGACAAACCCTGGGATTTCAACATCGAGGCACCCCTCCCCGTCCTCCGCGTCCCAACCGAGGCTGCCCTGCCTGCCGTCAACGCCGCCCTCGCCGAACGCGCCGCCCTCGAAACGCGCCTTAATGATCTGCGCCTAAATTCCGGCGCAACGATCAGGAAGTGGCTCGCCAGCGGCGCTCGCCCGCAAGCCGTTTCACCCGCCGGACTCGAGTTGCGTCTCCGCTTCGACGAAGCCAAAGGCGATATCGTAACCAATTCCGCGCCCCTTGCCGGCAAAGCTTTCCCCGCAACTTTCAAAGCCGACACCAATCCCCTCGTCTGGGGCGAATCTTCATGGTTCTGGCCCACCGTGCGATTCGATATCTTTACCCGCCTGCCCCTCGGCCGCATCGGTGATGTAGACGCCCAAGAAGCATTCTCTGCCGGCGGCTGGTTCATGCCTCGCGCCAAACCCGGCGGCGGAGGCACTGGCGACGGCACCCTGCTCTCGCGTTATCACTCGCCCGAAAAAGGCCCAGGCCGCGGCTGGGAAATCTTCTTCGAAAAAAATCGCCTCGTCATCAACCTCGCCGACGGCCCCGCTGGGCGCGCCCTCACCATCGTCTCGCGTGACGTCCTACCCAACGGCGATTGGCAGCACATCTTCTTCACCTATGACGGTTCCCGTCGTGCAGCCGGCCTACAAATTTATCTAAACGGCAAAGCGATCCGGCGCACCGTCCGCAGCGACAACCTAGACCCTCGTCGCCCGCTACTTACACCGGCCGCCTCACTGCGTTACGCCGGCAGCGAACCTTTCCGCAAAAGCAACGCGCCCGACATCCGACTCTTCCGCCGCGCCGCGCTTGAATCCCAACTCTCCAACCTTACCACGATTCGTACCAGCGCGACCACGTACTTAGGGCGCCGCGATGATTCCGATCCACTCCGCGAAGGCCGCTTTCAAGACATCCGCTTCTATCGCCGCGCCCTTGCCGCCGATGAAGTAGCCCGCATGCCCTTCGAAGACGTCGCCGCCGAAATCATCGCACGTCAGCCCGAACCCAACCGCTGGACCACAGATGAAGCCTTTGTCGTCGCCGAGAAGTTCTTCCTCGGCCAGATCGACGCTGAAGCAAAAAAAATTACCACCGAGCTCGCCGTGCTCGATAACCGTATCGACATCCTCACACGCGGCGGCGCTCCGACCCTCGTTGCTCGCGAACGCGCCCAACCCGCTTACGCCGATCTTCTGAAACGCGGTGATTACTTCGCCCGCGTCGAACGCGTAGCGCCCGGCACACCGCACTTTCTACCGCCACTCCCAGCGGGGACGCGCCCGGATCGCCGCGCACTCGCCGAATGGCTCCTCACCCCCGAGCAACCACTCCTCGCTCGCGTCACCGTGAACCGCATGTGGCAGGAAGTTTTTGGCCGCGGCCTCGTCGAGACCGCCGGCGATTTTGGCATCATGGGCGCTCGGCCCTCGCACGCCACACTGCTCGATTGGCTCGCGATTGAGTTCCGTGAGAGCGGCTGGGATGTGAAAAAATTCTACCGCACCTTAGTCACATCCGCGACCTACCGCCAATCCGCCAACGTAACTCCTGCGCTCCTGGCAGCCGACCCCGGCAACAAGCTCTTGGCCCGCGGCCCACGATTCCGCATGGACGGTGAGATGCTCCGGGACGCGGCCCTCGCCACCTCGGGCCTTCTCGTCGACAAAATTGGCGGCGCCCCCGTCAAACCTTACCAACCGCCCGGCCTCTGGGAGGAGGTCGCGATGCCAGAATCCAATACCAAAAAATACGTCGCCGGCACCGGCGAGGACCTCCATCGCCGTAGCGTGTACACATTTTGGAAACGCGCCTCCCCGCCACCGAGCTTGGAGACGTTTGACGCCACTTCGCGTGAATTTGTGTGCGTCCGACGCGCCCGCACCAACACACCATTGCAGGCCTTCGTCACGATGAACGACCCTCAATTCGTCGAAGCCTCCCGCAAGATCGCCGAGCGCGCCCTCGCCACCTCGACCGAGGCGACCGCGCGGCTCGACACCCTCGCGCATCTCACCCTCGGCCGCGCGCTCAAACCCATCGAACGCACCGCTCTTGAACGCACGCGCGCCACCTTCGCCACTTACTACGAAAAAAATCCCTCCGAAGCCCGTGCCCTCCTCACCGTCGGCGAAACGCCTGTCGGGAAAAATTTCGATCCCGTTGAACTCGCTCAATGGACTCTCGTCTCAAGCCAGTTCTTTAACCTCGACGAATTTCTCACCAAGTAACCGCCCGCGCCATGTCCGCTATCCACGATTCCCACGACCTCTGCTCCGACCACGGCGGCGAAAACCCCACTATCTGGCACCTCCCCGTACCCCAATCGCTCAAGGATGAATGGCTGCGTCTCGAGACCCGCCGCCACTTTCTAGGCCGTTCCGGCAAAGCCCTCGCTTGGGCCGGCCTCGCGAGCATCTTGGGCCGTGGCACTTCATCCGCTCGCGCCGCCAGTCATCCCGCCGACGGCGCCGCCCTTGCCGCTCAGCTCCCGCACTTCGCCCCCAAAGCTAAACGCGCCATTTATCTTTTTATGGCCGGCGCACCGTCGCAGCTCGAGACCTGGGATTACAAACCCGGCCTCCAATCTCTCTTCAATACCGATCTGCCCGAATCGGTCCGCGGCGGCCAGGTACTAACCGGCATGACCGCGAGCCAAGCTCGGTTGCCCGTGGCCCCAAGTTTTTACAAATTTGCCCAACACGGTAAAGCCGGTCACTGGGTATCTGAACTTTACCCTTGGACCGCGAAAATCGCCGACCATCTCACCGTCATCAAATCCCTCCACACCGAGGCGATTAACCACGAGCCGGCGATTCTCCAACTCACCACCGGAAACATGTTTCCCGGGAAACCTTCGCTGGGCTCATGGCTCTCCTACGGTCTCGGCGCCGTCAACGACGAGCTCCCAACCTTCGTCGTACTCACCTCGAAGATGCCCGTCACGCGCAACGTCCAAGCGCTCTCCAACCGCCTATGGGCCTCTGGTTTCCTCTCGCCCGAATACGCTGCTGTCGCGCTCCGCTCCGGGGGCGATCCCGTTCTGCATTTGAGCAACCCGCCCGGCGTCAACAGCGACCTCCGCCGCGCCATGATCGACGGCGTCAACGACGTGAACCGTCAGCTCTACGAAACCGTAGGCGACCCCGAGACCAATGCTCGCATCGCCCAATACGAACTCGCCTTCCGCATGCAGACCTCCGTGCCCGAGCTCACGGATTTCTCCAACGAGCCCGCTTCCACGTGGGACCTCTACGGACCCAAGGCCAAAGAGCCCGGTACTTTTGCCTACAACTGTCTCATGGCTCGCCGCCTCGCCGAACGAGGCGTGCGCTTCACGCAAGTTTTCCTCCGCAGCTGGGACAACCACAACCTGCTCCCCGAGAACATAAAAACTCTCTGCGAAGACTCCGACCGACCCACCTACGGCCTCATCACCGACCTTAAACGCCGCGGTCTGCTCGATGACACGCTCGTCATCTGGGGCGGCGAATTCGGCCGCACCGTCTATTCTCAAGGCACACTCAAGCCCAACGATTACGGCCGGGACCATCACCCTCGCTGCTTCAGTATGTGGATGGCTGGCGCCGGCATGAAACCAGGCCTCAGCTACGGCCAGACCGACGATTTCTCCTACAATATCGTCAAAGACCCCGTCCACATTCGCGATCTCCACGCGACGATCCTCCACCAATTTGGCCTCGATCACGAACGTCTCTCCTTCAAATTCCAAGGCCTCGACCAGAAACTAACCGGCGTCCTACCCGCCAAGGTCATCACCGATTTGCTCGCCTGATCGCATCGCGTCGTCCCGCGCATGTTAAAATTTATCCCTCTAGTTCTGGTTGTCACTCTCGTGCCCGCGCCCGCAGCGCCCGCACCGGCATCTGCACCTGCACCGATAGACTACACCCATGATATCCGCCCCATCCTAGCGGAAAATTGTTTTTACTGCCACGGCCAAGACGCCACCAAACGTAAAGCTAAGCTCCGTCTCGATACCCGCGAGGGCCAACTTGCCAACGAAGTCGTCGTTCCCGGCCAACCCACCGAAAGCGAACTCATCGCCCGTATCCTCTCGACCGAAGAAGACGAGCAGATGCCCCCCGCCGATTCCCACCGCATCCTCACCAACGCGCAAAAAGAAACCCTGCGCCGTTGGGTAGCAGAGGGCGCGCCGTTTGCCCCGCATTGGACATTCTCTGCCCCCACGCGACCAAATCCGCCCGTGGTTCACGCCGAAAAATGGATTCAAAATCCGATCGACCGTTTTGTTCTCGCCCGCTTAGAAATCGAAAAGCTGGCCCCCTCTCCCGAGGCCCAGCGTGCGACATTAATCCGCCGCGTTAGTCTTGATCTCACCGGCCTACCGCCTACGCCCGCCGAACTCGCCACCTTTCTTGCCGACAAAAAACCAGGTTCCTACGAACGCGTAGTGGATCGCCTGCTCGCCTCTCCGCACTACGGCGAACGCATGGCGCTGCCCTGGCTCGACGCCGCTCGCTACGCCGATTCCAACGGCTTCCAACAAGACGGTGATACTTTTCAATGGATCTGGCGCGACTGGGTCGTCCGCGCCCTCAACGCCAACCAACCTTTCGATCAATTCAGCATCGAGCAACTCGCCGGCGACCTCCTGCCCAATCCTACCATCGACCAACGCATCGCCACCGCCTTCAACCGCAACCACCTGCTCAACGGCGAGGGCGGCGCAATCCCCGAAGAACAGCGCCACGTCACCCTCTTCGACCGCGTCGATACCACCGCCACAAACTGGCTCGGACTCACCGTCGCCTGCGCTCAGTGCCACGACCACAAATTCGACCCCATCACCCAGCGCGATTATTACTCACTGCTCGCGGCGTTTAATAACGTCCCCGAAACCGGCCTCGTGGGTGGTTCCTCTTACAAAGTCCGTACCGCCGCTCCCGTCCTCGATCTGGCCACGCCCGAACACAAATCCCAACTCGCTGCCGTCGAAGCCCGCTTGGCCGCCCTCAAATCGGACGAACTCCTCGTCAAACTCCGCGTTGAATGGGAAGCACAGATAGCCATCGACGAAACCTTTCCCATCCCCGCCCTCCGCGCCACCGCCGCGCTCCCCGCCAAAGAACGCCCCGAACTCGAAAGCGGCGATCTTCGTCGTTATTTTTTTAAACACGGTCTCGCTAAGGTCCATCCCGAGCTCGCTCAACTACTAGCCGATCTCGCACGACTCAAAGTCGACGACTACCCGCGCGTCATGGTCATGGAAGACAGCAAACCCCGTGACACTTTCATCCTCGATCGCGGCAACTACGAGACGCGCCTCGATAAAGTTTCTTTCGCTACACCCGAATTTCTTCCACCGCTCCCCGCCGATGCGCCGCGTAACCGCTTGGGGCTCGCGCGCTGGCTCATGAGTCCCGAACAACCCCTCACGGCCCGCGTGATCGTCAACCGCCATTGGCAGACATTCTTTGGCCTCGGCATCGTCAAAACCAGCGAAGACTTCGGTGTGCAAAGCGACGCGCCTGTTCACCAAGCCTTGCTCGATTGGCTTGCCGTGGAGTACCGGGAGAGCGGCTGGAACACCAAAGCGCTTCATCGCCTCATCGTCACCAGCGCAACCTATCGTCAATCTTCCCTCCTCACACCCGCGTTGCTTGAACGCGATCCGGAAAATCGGCTCTACGCTCGCGGCGCCCGGATTCGTCTGCCCGCGATGGCGATTCGCGACCAAGCACTCGCCATCTCCGGACTCCTTGTCGATCGCCTCGGCGGTAAACCCGTTTATCCCTACCAACCCGCCGACATCTGGGACTCGCTAGCGATTACCAAAGAGCGCGACTTCACCTACCCTCAGTCCACCGGCGAAGACCTCTACCGCCGCAGCCTCTACACGTTTTGGCGCCGCACCGTGGCGCCCTCCAACATGTTTGACGCCTCAGCGCGCAACACCTGCAAAGTC
>CANHAH010000033.1 GCA_947458705.1 Opitutia bacterium
ATTCGCGCGTTTGACCGAAGCGCTGGCGGCTAAGCCGGAGGCCTTGGTGGTGTTTGAGGCGCCGGGAGAGATCGAGCTCGCGCCTACGGGTTGGACTTTGCGGAAGCGATTAGGTAAGGGGCGCGGTCAGCCTACGGTGATGTTTTTTCGGCGTTACGTTTGAGGCATACAGGCGAATCCTTGATTGAGCGCTCGGATTAGGAATAGTTTTGGCGGTATGAAAAACACCCTGTGGCGATTGGCGTTGATTTTGGTTTGTGCGTCGACGACGGGATTGGCGGCACCGCAGACGTGGTCGGCGAATAAAGCTTTAGGGCTAAAGGATTTGGAAGATATGTGGACACTGGTCGGTGATCCGAGTCGCACGATGGGCGTTCGCGGGTTGTTTCGTTTTGCCGTCGAAGCGACAGGGCTCAATTGGCATCCGGAGCGCGTTGAGGTGGCGCTGGCGCGGGCGCGATCGATGCAAGATCTTGATCCTGCGAGTAAGACGCGCGGTAATTTCAAATGGAATAGCGGTCAAAGTGGGGTTGTAGATCTCAATGCCGTAGAATTTGCGTCGCAACTTATGGGATACTTACGGCTCGTGCAATCGACGCAGTTGTCGGCGAAGGCGCGCGCACAATTAGACGAGATGATGACCGACGCGATTGATGGGTTGCGCAGCCACGTCGTAAAAATCGACTATACGAATATTTTTGTAATGAAGGCATGGGGTTTGATTGCGATTGGCGAGGCGCTGGGCAGGGCGGACGTGGCAGAGGACGGTTATCGGCGTTTTGATGCGTGGATGGAGTTCACGACGCGGCATGGTATTGGCGAATACGGCGCGGTGGTTTATTATGGTATTGATCTAGATTCTTTGGCACTGCTGGCGCGGTTTGCAGGGCGAGCCGATGCGCGGGCCAAGGCGGAAAAAGCGATTCAGCACGTGTGGACCGATCTCGCGGCAAATTGGTGGTCGCCGGGCGATCGCATGGGCGGGACGAATGCGCGGACCTACGATTATATTTATGGACACGGTTACACTGAGGCGCACACGTGGACGGCGGGTTGGTTACGTGAACGACCCGAGTTGGAAGGTGCCGGTTGGGTGACGGGGGTGCGTTACAATCTCTCCACTTTCCGCGATGCCGTCATGTGGCGGCCATCTGCAGACTGGACGGAGTCTATCCGCTTGCTGGTGCCGCGCACGGTGGTACAGAGCTGGGGCGAACAGCCCGTGCAACGCTCAGTGAATTGGATCGGTCGGCACGTAAGTCTCGCATCCTCGGGTATGGCGCGCAGTCGCGATGAGCGTACGCTTGTGGCCAATCTCGGGGATTCGCCGGCGGTACCGCAACTGACGTTGTTCATGGAAGGCCGACTCGATCCTTATGGTTTTAAAAAACAAGTCGGCGGGAAGGCGCTACATTTGATGCCGTTCATCGCGACAGTGCAGCGCGGGCCGGAAGTATTGCAGATTTTGTCGGATGATCCCTTGAAAACAGATAGCCGAAACAAGCCGGGAGATCTCGTGAATTTTGTGACGCATTTCACGGTGCCGGCGTTGGCGGAGGTATGGTCGGGCGACGTTCGCGTGGAACCGGGCTCGGCGGCCCGTCCTACACACCTGGCGACTGGGGCCCCGGTGTATGTGCGGCTCGGCGACGCGGTGATCGGTTTACGCTGGCTCGTGGCAACGACAACGACCGGTGAGTCAGCGGCTCTGGAATATATTGAAGATGCAGTGGGTGGGGTGGTACGGCGACTGACGCTGACGCACAGTGCTAAGGAGCCGCAAGGACGGGCCACAGTGGTGGTGTGGTTGCGGGCGGCTGAGGGGCTCAACACCGCAGATTTTGCGTCGTGGCGGAAGGCGTTTTCAACGGTGCCTGCGCAGGCAAAAATTTCCGGTGATTTCGTCGTGGCCGAGGTTGCGGGTGCATTGGGTGCGTTACGGATTGAAGCTGATTTGTTGAAGAGCGAGCGGCGGGTGCTCGCAGGGGGTGAACCCGCGGCGCTTCTGAGCGTGAACGGGCGCGAGGTTAGCCCGTTGCGGTGATCTCCGTACGGCGTGGCGGACCTCGTGGTTTATTTTTCGAATACTTGCCAACGAACGATTTTCAGTTGGTTTCTTAGTAATGCCCCTACCCCTTGCGGCGATTGTTCCGCGCACTCTCGACGTCGTTGATTACATTTTGCTGGCTGTTTATTTTGCGGTGAATCTCGGAATTGGCTGGTGGTGCTCGCGCCGCAAGCAGTCCAGCGGTTCCTTTTTCCTTGGCGGTGGTCGCGTGGCGCCCTGGGCAATGGCGGTGAGTTTCTTCGCTACGAGCACCAGCAGCATCAGTTTCATGGCGTTGCCAGCTATGAGTTATTCGACGGATTGGATGGCCTATGGTTCCTCGCCGGCTCAGGCGTTTGCCGGTATTTTGGTGGGGTTTGTTTTTGTGGGACTGCTCCGCAAACTTAATCTTACGACGGTGTTTGGTTATCTCGATCAACGGTTCGATCACCGCGTGCGTTTGCTGGGCGCGGGCTTGGCGGTGTTGTTGAAGGTGTGCGGGCGTATGAGTGTGGTGATGCTGCTGCCGGCACTTGCGCTCTCTACGGTGACGGGACTCAATGTCTATCTAAGTATTTTGGTGATGGGTATCGTAACTACGATCTACGCGATGGAGGGTGGTTTTGAAGCGGTCGTCTGGACAGATGTACTGCAATCGGCGGTGATGATCGGGGGTGTCGGTGTGGCCATTTATTTTATTTCGAGCGGTGTGGACGGCGGGCTGGTTGGACTCATTCAGACCGGACAAGAGACGGGGAAATTTAAAATGATATCGTGGGACTGGGATTTTACGAAGCCCACGGTGTGGGTGTTTGTGGGTATGTTTTTTGCGACGATTCCTACGCAGGTGGGCGATCAGCCGCTTATGCAGCGCATGCTGGCAACCGCAGATGTGCGCGAAGCAAAGCGGACGGTCGTAATGGGTAACGTCATCGGACTCGCTGGGTCGGTGTTGTTTTTCTTCGTGGGAACGGCGCTTTTTGTTTTTTACCGCGCGCATCCCGACCGGCTCACGGCGGATTTACCCAACGATAAAATATTTCCGTACTTTATCGCGAATGAACTGCCGCATGGGATCGTGGGCTTGATCATCGCAGGCTTGCTGGCGGCGGCGATGGGGGCCCTCAGCAGCGCGATGAACGCGACTGCGGCTATTCTGGTAAGTGATTTTCAAGGAACGCTGAAACCGCAGGCGACCGAGCAGCAACGTTTGCGTTTGGCGCGCGTTTCCACAATGACCTGCGGGCTGGTGGCTACGGCGATGGCGGCTTATCTGGCGTCGCTCAATGTTACCTCATTGTGGGATCAATTCCTGCGATTGATCGCGCTCATCGGAGGCGGTTTTCCTGGTGTATTTGCGCTTGGGTTGTTGTCTCGGCGGGCCAATGCCTCGGGCGTTATCGTCGGAACGTTGGCGAGCATCGCCATCACCGCGTGGGTCCAATATAACACGAAGATGGTTTCGTTTCTCCACACGTTTGTCGCTATAGGCTCGTGCATGGTGATCGGCTACATCGCTAGTTTCTTCTTCGCTGCGAAAGCGGAGAAACGCGATCTGCGCGGACTCACGCTGTGGGATTTGGCGAAGTGATCACATTGATCCTGGGCTTAGTCTCACGTTCAACGGAGCGTTACTATAACAAGCCGAGTCTTGCTCGCACGAGGGTGAGGGCAGCGATGACGGCGGTCTCGCTTCGGAGCACGCGCGCTCCGAGATCAACGAGCGTGAAGCCGTGCATACGCAAAGCCGCACGATCCGCCTGCCCCCACCCGCGTTCGGGTCCCAGCGCGAGGACGATCGAAGTGTCACCCTCTAGGTGACACTTGCTCAGAGGAGCGGTGGCTTCGTAGTTGTCGAGAGCGAGGTGGGCGAAGGTTGTTGCCGTGGGTGTGTGCGTATGGCCTTGCGAGGGGTTTGAGTTGGTTGGGCTAAGAAGCTCGCCTAGCGCGGTGTTTAGGCTGCGATCGTGTGTGACGATGGGCAGTAGAGTGGCAAAAGCCTGGGCGGCGCCGGTGATACAGTGGCGGCGCCATTCGCCGGCAGTCCAGAGCTTTGCGGCGGCGTAGTTGGGATCGCTGCGTTCGGTGGCAATGAAGTGGATTGCACTCACGCCGAGCGTGGTAGCGTCACGTAGGATGTCTCGGGCGGTTTGTGGCCGTGGTAGACCGATCAACAGTGTGATGCGGGCGGCGGGTTGGGGTGGTGGGCCCCAAGTGAAGGTTAAGGTGAGAGCGCCCTCGGATATGTCGACGAGGGTGGCTTTGCCGAGAGGGCCATCAACAAGGCCGACGTCGACAGAATCGCCGAGTTGTCGTCGGAGAATTTTCAGGATGTGCTCGGCGCGCGGATCAGTGCGCGGAAGCGGGGTAGAGAGCTCGGCGGGCTCGAAGAGAATGAGGTTCACGCAGAGCTTACTTAGGTTTGATGCAGCGCGGATTATGCTAGTACTGCGTTGATCTGTGCGAGCTCGGCGGGGCTGAAGGCGAGGTTCGCGAGGGCGGCCAGGTTGTTTTCAAGCTGGGTGACTTTGCTCGCGCCGATGAGAGCGGTGGTGATGCGCGGGTCGCGTAGAACCCAGGCGAGGGCCATCTGCGCGAGACTCTGGCCGCGGGCTTGGGCGAGGACGTTAAGCTTTTCGATTTTGGCAAGGACGGCGGGAGTGATACCGGCGGCTTTGAGGAATCCGTGGGGTTTACCGGCGCGGGCATCGCTAGGGATGCCGGCGAGGTATCGGTCGGTGAGTAGGCCTTGAGCGAGCGGGCTGAAGGGGATGCAGCCGATGCCTTCTTGGGCGAGTACATCGAGTAGTTGCGGCTCGATCCAGCGATCCAGCATGCTGTAGCGGGGTTGGTGAATCAGGCAGGGCGTACCGAGCTCGCGCAGTATTTGCGCTGCGCGGGCGGTGTCGGCGGGGCGGTAGTTGGAGAGACCGACGTAGAGAGCTTTACCGCTGCGTACGGCGTGCGCGAGGGCCCCCATGGTTTCTTCCAGAGGCGTGTCGGGGTCGGGGCGGTGGGAATAAAAAATGTCGACGTAGTCGAGTCCCATGCGGCTGAGCGATTGGTCAAGTGAAGCGAGGAGATATTTACGGGAGCCCCAATCACCGTAAGGGCCTGGCCACATCGAGTAGCCGGCTTTGGTCGAGATTATGAGTTCGTCGCGGTGGGCGGCGAGATCGAGGCGGAGGAGTTTACCGAAATTTTCCTCAGCAGAACCGGGCGGCGGTCCGTAGTTGTTTGCGAGATCGAAATGGGTTACGCCGAGGTCGTATGCACGGCGGACTATGGCGCGGCTAGTGGCGAAGACATCAACTTCGCCGAAATTGTGCCAGAGCCCGAGGGATATAAGCGGTAGTTTGACCCCACTGCGGCCGCAGCGGCGGTACATCGAAGGGCGGTCATAGCGGTCGGCGGCGGGAAGGTAGGGGGTAGCCATGTTGATTTAACTGGGCTGAAATAAAAACGCGCCCAAGGTTCGGGCGCGGGCGATGGTACAAATTGGAGTGGAGCGGCTAGTCAGAATCGAACTGACGAGACCACTTTGGAAGAGTGGAGTTTTACCACTAAACTATAGCCGCGGACTCGGTCGCTACTGTCGTCGAGCTTGGCCGTGGGGGCAAGATTTAAGAAAAACAGAATCAGTAGCTCGTGTAGGGCAGCTGTAACCTCGGCTTGCACTTCGTCGGTGGGTCGCGGGATGCTGGGTGTGTGAATTCCGCGGAAAAATTGTGCTTGGCGTGCGGACTATGCTGTGACGGCACGCTTTTTGATAACGTCCGTTTGGGCACAGGCGAGGATGCTAAAAAATTGAAGGCGCTGGGTTTACCGGTGGCAGTCACGCGCGGGCGCGCTGCGGTCACTTATTTTCGTCAGCCTTGTACGGCTTTGTGCTCGAATCGTGCATGTCGGGTTTACACGGGTCGACCGAGACAATGTCGTGAGTTTGAGTGCGGGGTTTACAAAGACGCACAAGCAGGCCGGCTCAAGGAGGTTTCGGCGCTAAACTTGGTTAAGAAGGCGCGACGAAAGGCGGACCATATTCGTCAGCTTTTGCGCGAGCTGGGTGATACAGATGAATCCCGTTCTTTAGGTGATCGTTTTCGCCGGACGCAACGACGAATGGAAGCAGGTGGCGGCGATGTGGCGGCGGAGGCGATGTTTGCGGAGTTAGGCTTGGCGGTGCACCAGTTCAATCTGTTGGCGCATGAAAAATTTTACACGAAGGTCGTCACCGTGAACTGAGGTTTTGGGCGAGCCTCAGGCGCTAGCGCTCGTGAATTCCAGCTGTAATCGTCGCTGGGCGGGGGCGCGGTCATTTGTTTGACCCTACCGAGCTGGGCGGCGTTTTTGGTGTCCGCTTATTTTTTCTTCGCAGCGGATGGCAGTGGGGTCCAAGCGAGGACTTGCTTGTCGGCGAGGAGCCGGGCGCGGAAGCGCGAACGGTCGATGTTTTGGACGGAAGTGTTTTCTGTGATAGCTTGGGCAGCGGCGGTGGCGGCGCTTTGGCCGAGCACCATGAAAACGGGTTCCATGCGGATCGAGCCGTAGGAAATGTGCGTGGCGGAGAGGGCGACTGGCACGAGCAGGTTTTCGCATTCGGTGGCGCGCGGGGTGATAGCGCCGTAGGCGATCGGGTAAGGCGAAGGCACCTTGACTTGGACGTCGCCTTCGTTGGCGACGAAGCCGGTGGCGTCGACGTAGCGCTGCGTGTTGTGCGAGTCCATGTTATAAGCGCCAAGGCCGACCGGGTCTGGGGCGATGGCGCGACCCGTGCAGTTGTGCTCTGTCATGATATAGGCACCTGTCATGCGGCGGGCTTCGCGCACGTAGAGTTGGGTGGGCCAGCCTGCATTATCCGTAAATTCGTCGCGGGATAGACCCCAGCGGGCGGCCTCGGCGCGAATTTTCTCAGGCACTCGCGGGTGGTGGGTGAGGGTCCAGAGCAGGCCTTGGGTGTAGGCGAGGTGGGCGGCGCGGATTCGGTCGCGAGTGGCGTAATCGGCTTCCGCGTAAGCGTAATTTTCGCCAATGAAATCAGTGGAGAAACCTGTATTGTTATTAGTGTCGGTCTTGCGGTTAGGCATGTCGGCCGGATGGAGCGGTAGGATTTTTAGACCTGCCTCAAAATTTCTCAGGAGTAACTCGTAGTGACGTTCGTCATACGCCGCGGGCTTAGGGAACGGGACGCGATTGGCTGGGGCGTCGGTGAAACACAGGCGGAAGTTGTACGCTTGCACACGGGAATCACCGGAGCCCTCGGCGCCAGGGCCAGTGGAGGCGATACCTGGGAGCAGGCCGCTGGCGGCATCGCCCGCAATTACGTAGGGTGAGACGCGGGGAAAAAATTGGTGGGCAGTGGCGCGGCGAGTTTGGACCCCGTTGAGAGTTTCACCGTGTTCGGCGTTGGCTTCGCGGCCGACACGGTAGGCGACGCCGGCTTTGGCCATGAGGTCGCCTTCGTAGGTGGCATCGATAAACATCTTGGCGCGGACGCTGCGGCCAGATTCGAGATAGATGGTGTCAAGGCGGGCGCCGGTTTTTTCGACGGAGCGCGCAAGGTCGAGGCGCTCGCGGCGAAGCACGGTGATTTTATTTTCACGCACGAGGTCTTCAAAAATTTTTTCGGCCACATGGGGCTCAAAGGTCCACATAGCAGGTTCACCGGGTTCGGTCGCAGATTGGCCGATACTGCGGTAGGAGCCGAAGGGTTGTTGGGTCCAGGCGGCGGGTTGGGCGTAGTGTTGGGCAATACGTTCGTAGAATTGGCGGGCGAGGCCACCGATTGCTCTTTTATTTCCGATGTCTGTCTGGCCGAGGCCTCCGCTGCTAAGTCCGCCTAGGTGGGCGTCGGGATTAATGAGTATTACGGATTGGCCGAGCTGGTTGGCTTGTACAGCGGCGATTACGGCGCCGGCGGTGCCGCCATAGACGCAGATGGCGGTTTCGAGCGGAGCGGTCGTCGGGGTGGCGCGGAGTAGGGCCGCGGAGAGCAACAGCCAAGTAACCATGGGGTAGGGTTTCATGCGGTGCGATTGAAGGCAGAATCAAATCTCGGTCAATGCGGCTGCTCGCAGGTTGGTTCGCAATTCCGCGAAACAGTTGAAGGATTTTCTGGCGCGCGGGCCCATTGGGCGCTTGTCTATCCAAGATGTTCACCCGCCCGGGTGGCGAAATGGTAGACGCATGGGACTTAAAATCCCCTGATCGTAAGGTCGTGCCGGTTCGAGTCCGGCCCCGGGCACCATTCGCGCGGGCGTTTTGGTTTTTATTTTAAGCCGGCGGCTAGGGCGGCGGTGATGCGTTGGGCGATTTCACGCATGCGCGTTTTTACCGTGGTGACGTCGATCGTGAGAAACTTCCGATCTTCCATGATAACTCGACCGTGGATGATCGTGGTGCGAACGTCTTTGGGACCGGCGGCGTAAACAAGCGCGGAATACACGTCGTAAAGCGGGATCATGTTCGTGCCTTCGTGATCGAGGATAACGATATCCGCGAGTTTTCCGGGCTCAATAGATCCGAGGTCTTTTTCCCGGTGCAGGGCGCGGGCGCCGCCCAAGGTAGCCATCTCGACCACTTTGAGGGCAGGCATGACATTGCGGTCTTTGCGGTCGAGTTTATGTAGTTTGGCGACGTAGCCGAGCTGGCCAATGACGTCTAGGGTGTTGCCGCTCATGGGGCCGTCCGTGCCAAGGCCGACGCGGAGGCCGTCGTCATGCATCTTGAGAGCGGGGGAAATGCCTTTGGCGGATTTGATGTTGGCGACGATATTGTGGGCGATGCCGACGTCACGGGCTTTGAGGAGCGCGATGTCAGAGTCATTGACGAAAATGCAATGACCGGCGATCAGTCGTGGTGTGAGTAGGCCGACGGAGTCTAGGTATTCGACGGGAGTTTGGTTGCGTTCTTTGCGCAGGGTGGCGACCTCGTCGGGCATCTCAGCGACGTGCATGAGTACAGGCAGATCGAGTTCGGCGGATAATTTGGCCACGAGGGTGAGATGGGTCGCGTCGAGGGAGTATGGCGCGTGCGGGGCGAGGGCGGGTGTGATGAGTGGATCGTCGCGCCAGTCGGCGGCAAATTTTTTGGCGTAATCAATCCCTCCGTAAGGTTTGGGAGCGTCGGGTGTTGGAAAATTGAGGATGCTTTCGCCGAGTATGCCGCGGATGCCGATTTGTTTGGCGGCGCGTGCGACTTCATCTTCGAAGTAATACATGTCTACAGCGGTGGTGGTGCCGCCTTCGACCATTTCGATGAAACCGAGAAGCGCGCCCCAGTAGACTAGCTCGCGGTCAATGAGATTTTTCTCGAGTGGAAAAATGAAGCGGCGAAGGCGGTCGGGCACGTCGTCGCCTAGGCCGCGGAATACCGTCATCGAGGCGTGTGTGTGTGTGTTGATCATCCCGGGAACAAGGAGGTCGCCGCGGGCATCGATCGTTTTTTTTGCGGTGTAATCTAGCGCAATTACACTGGGTCCAACAGCGAGAACGCGAGCATCGCGGATGATCACGGCGCCATCGGGGATAACCTCACGCGTGGCGTTCATGGTGACGACGTGCGCGTGCGTAATGATGAGATCGGCGGGTTGGAGCGCGGGGGACGTGGTCACAGATTGAGCTGGTGAAATTATAGGCGTGAGGAAAGTGAGTAGAACGATAATGAGGCGCATGGGCAGGAAATCAGCGTGAGAGTAGCGAGGTGAACATGGTGGAGAAACGGGCGACATCGAGGCGCTTCTCTAGGCGCACGCGGGCTTCGCCATGGCCGGGTTCGAAGCCGGGTGGCCAACTAAGTGTGTCGCCGTAGCTGGCGCCGCGGTCTAGATTCACGTCGATGAATACTTCTTCGGCGTGCGTGACGATAGTGGGGTCAATCCATGAACCAGCTGCAATTTCATCCCAAAGTGGGCGACCGCGTTGACCAAATTTATCTAGGTAGACGGCCAAGGGGGTGCCGGCGCTTGCAATGGTGGCAAAGTGTTCAGATGTGGAGCGAATATCTTGGGAAATGTCGATGGGCGAGCAGGTGATTTTACGCCACGGGGAGTGAAAGACGATTCGAGCGGCTTCGGGGTCGAAGCGGAGGTTGAACTCGCGGCGCGGGGAGTGCTTAAACTCGCGGGACTCCGTCATAGGATGAAAAGAGCCGCCCATGAAATGAAGTTCGCTAAGGAGTTGGGGGAGCTGGGGTTCGAGACGGAGGGCGAGGGCGACGTCGGTAAGAGGGCCGGCGCACCAAAGTGAGATTTCGCCGGGATTGGCCCGGGCTTGGCGGATGATGAAGTTGGCGGCGTGTTCGGATGATGACTGGGTGGTGGGGTTGCCCTCGGGTAGGTCGGGCGTAGCGTGGGGATCGACGCTGCGGCCGGGGCGGGCGAAGTCCCAAGCCCCGTTATAATAGAGGCGGCCGTGTTGTTTTTCCCAAAGGGAGTGATCGGTCAGGGTGCGGACTAGTGGCGTGAGGGCGCCGGGGAGGACGGGAATTTCAGTACGGCCCATTATCTCCAAGAGGCGGAGGGCGTGGCGCACTTGTGAGTCGCGCCAGTGGTCGCCGGTGGGAACGCAGATACCGAGTACCTCGACGTCGGGTGCGTTGAGGAGCATCGCCACGGACTGGAGGTTGGATGTGGCGGGTCCGAGCGTGTCTTGATCGATGATTATTTTGCGAGCGGGCATGAGCGGTGAATTATTTTTCCAGCCAGACGTCTTTATAGTTATGGAAAGCGAGCGGAGATTTTTTCCAGCCGCGGACTGAGGTTTGGACGAGCGTGGTTCGGGTGCCCCAGTAAACGGGGGCGATGGGGGTGTGGTCGAGCAGGTAGGTTTCGGCTTTTTGGAGCTCGGTGTGGCGGCGGGCGGGATCGAGTTCGGCGTTGGCGGCGTGGATGAGCGCGTCGTAGGCGGGGTCGGCCCAGCCGGTGCCATTGACGCCGTTGCCGGTGGTGAAGATGGCGAGGTAGGAGAGCGGGTCGGGATATTCGGCGGTCCATTTGCCGCGAGCGAAGGTGTAGTCGCGGGATTGGTCGTTGATAGCGGCGAGGAACATTTTGAATTCTTTTTGTAGGATCACGACCTCTACGCCGAGTTCGCGGCGCCAGCGTTCTTGGAGGGCTTCGGCGATGCGTTGGTTTGTCTCTTGTGGGATGGTTAGGAACTCGACTTTTGGGAAACCGAGGCCTCCAGGGTAGCCGGCTTCGGCGAGTAGTTTGCGGGCTAGAACAGGGTCGGTAATGAGGCCGGTGGGCGGCAGGTAGCCAGCGATATGGGGCGGGGTGAGGGAGGTGGCGGGGAGTTGGCCGCCACGGAGGATATTTTTGACGATGGCTTCACGGTCGATGCTAAGGGCGAAGGCGCGGCGAATCCGGGGGTCGCGAAAAGCGGGGGCGGTGACGTTGAAGCGGAGAAAGTAGCTGTCGAAGATGGGCTCGATGCGTAGGAGCGCAGGGGCGTCAGTTTTATAAGCATCGATTTTGCTCAGGGGAACGTCCCAGGTTGTGTGGAGTTGGCCGGCCCGGAAGGCGAGTTCTTGGCTTTGCAGGGATTCGCTTGGGTAGAAGCGGATCTCGTTCAGTCGTACGTGCGCGGCGTCCCAGTAGTGGGGATTTTTTTCTACGGCAAGGTGTTGGTTCTCGTGCCATTCACGGAGGCGGAACGGGCCGTTGCTGACGAAAGGAGCGGTGCGTGTCCAGCGGGCGCTGCGGTCGTCGAAGGCACCAGATTTTTCCACGGAAGCGGCGTGAACGGGGAACCAGGCGTTGGTGCGCAGAAGCGTGAGAAAATAGGCTGTGGGTTGCGTGAGTGTGATTTCGAGTGTCGTGGCGTCGAGAGCGTGGAATCCGACTTGGGTGAAATCGGTGAGTTGGCCTTTAGCGAAGGCTTCGGCATTTTTAACGGGGTAAAAAACGTCTTTGTATTCGGAGGCGAGGGTTGGCGTAAGCGCGCGGCGGAAGCTGTAAAGGAAATCACGGGTAGTGAGCGGGTCACCGTTTGCCCAACGGGCTTCGGGGCGTAGGTGGAACGTGTAGGTGCGACCGTCTGGGGACGTTTCCCAGTGGGTAGCCATACCTGGGCGGGGCAGCAGGGTTTCCTCGTCGAGCGTTACAAGCCCCTCATACAGTGCGCTCAGGACGTTGTGGTCGATCGACCCGCCAGCGATGTGGGGATCGAGGTATTGGACCTCAGCGCCGTTGCCGACATGGAGAATGCCTTGGCGGTCGCCGGATTGAACCAGGGTTTCGCGTCGCGAGCAACCGGTGATGGCTGCGGTGGTGCAAACAAGTGCGATGATGAGCACGGCGTTAAGGCGGAACATGAGTTTGTGGAAGAGCAGTGAACGCACCGAAATAGTAGTGGTAAGGAATTGAGCCTTGCGGGGGCTCGGGTGCAAACCCACGTTCGCGACGCGTGAAAATAGGATTTCTCGGCGGGAGCTTCGACCCCGTGCATTTCGGTCATCTCATGGCGGCTCAAGACGCCTATGAGCAATGCGGGCTGGACCGGTTAATTCTGGTGCCGGCCGCGCAGGCCCCGCTCAAGCCTAACGATGTGCAATCCTCCGCCGAGGATCGCCTCGCGATGCTGCGCGCGGCTACGGAGTGGGACCGGCGTTTCGAGATCTCTGATTACGAGCTGCGCAAGGGCGGGATCAGTTACACCATCGATTCGGCCCGGTACTTTCGGGCGCTTTATCCTAACGATGAACTTTTTTGGGTCATCGGTGGTGACCAGTTGCCGAAATTGCATCTTTGGAAAGACATCGAGGAACTCGCGAAACTGGTGGATTTTATTTTTCTCGAACGGCCCGGGTATCCAGTGAAGCCTCGCGAAGATATCCCAGGACTGCGCTTGCGGCGCTGCGACGGGCATTTGCTGGCGATTAATTCGACCGAATTGCGCGAGCGCACGCGTCGCAATCTATCGCTGGACTATTTTGTGCCACACAAGGCGATTGTTTACATCCGTGAAAACGCTCTGTATTGCGATAAATGATGAAATTGAACAAAGCGGATTCTTTGGCGTTGGTGAAACTGTGCTGCCTGGCCTTGGACGAAAAAAAGGCCGAAGATCTACGCGTCATGGATGTGAGCGAGCAATCTTCGATCACTGATTTTTTGGTGTTGGCGACCGGTAATTCCGCCCCGCACCTGCGCGCGTTACGCATTGAAGTAGAAAAAGCCCTCGATGCCGCCAAAGCCCGCATCGTCGGTATGGAAATTCCTCAGGACACAGGGTGGATGGTGATCGATGCCTTTGATGTGATGATCCATCTCTTCACAGCAGACCAACGCGAACACTACGCTTTGGAAAATCTCTGGAAGGATGCGGTTGAGGTTTCTGTACCTAGCCTATTTGCCGCACCCAAGCCCGAAAAAATCGCCAAGCCCAAAGCGACCAAAGCCAAAGTTTCTAAATCCAAATCAGCTAAGAAAGCTCCTGCGAAATCACTCAAGCGAGTTCCGGTAAAAAAGAAGAAGACCGCCAAGAAGAAGGTGGTTCCAACTAAGGTTTCATCCGTTAAAAAACGAAAAAAATAAGTCCATTGGAATCGGGGGTTTCAAATGCCTTAAATCTATTCATTATGGTGCTTTTTTTCGCTCAGATACCGTAACGTGCTCGAAGTAAATTTGGGTGCTACAACTTATTAAAATATTCAAATCAGGCCCTTTGTTATTTCATTATGAAAACCAAATTAACTTCATCTAGGGGTTTCACGCTCGTTGAAATAATGATCGTGATCGTGATTATTAGTTTGCTCGCATCCATGGCCTTACCTGCGTTCAACAAACTGCGCCAAACTGCACAGGATCAGAAAATTTTGAACAACGCCAAGCAGCTCGCGGTGGCTGCGGATCTTTACTATCTCGAGCACGGTGTCTCTAGTGTTTCGATCGACAAGATTGTTGGCCCCACGGCGAGTATGAAGACTCTAGAAATTATCGCTAACGAAACCTATCCGAAGATATTTACGCAAGGAACGCCTATTACCATTACGGGCATCGCTGGTTCGCGCACGATCACTTTTACCCCCTGACCCCTATTACTTTGAATTAAAATCCGCTATGTCTGTGCAGGTGGCTTACCGAAAAAAATTATACTTTAAAATCGCCCAGAGGGCGCGGAACCCGTCGCGCCAGCCGATTTTTTTACCTTCGGCGTAAGTTCGACCATAGTAACTGATACCGACTTCGTAGATAGCGATTTCGAGTTTCGAGATCTTAGCCGTAATCTCAGGTTCGAAGCCAAAGCGGTTTTCCTCGATCGTGATTTTCTGAATGATTTCCCGGCGAAAAACTTTGTAGCAGGTCTCCATGTCCGTGAGGTTGAGGTTGGTCGCCATGTTGGAGAGCAACGTGAGGAATTTGTTGCCGACCATATGCCAGAAATAAACGACCCGGTGCGCGTCGCCGCCGGAGAAGCGGGATCCGAAAACGACGTCGGCTTTGCCATCGATGATGGGTTTAAGAAGGCGCGGGTATTCTTGCGGGTCGTATTCGAGATCGGCGTCTTGTATGATGACCGCATCGCCAGTGGCGGCCGCGATGCCGGTACGAAGAGCGGCGCCTTTGCCTTGGTTGACTTCGTGGTAGATGATTTTAGTCACCAACGGGGCGATCTCAGAGCGAAGGAGGTCGCGGGTGCCGTCGCGCGAGCAATCGTCGACGATGATGATTTCCTTGTCAGCTACGGGCGCGGCACGGACCCGATCTACGATGGTGCGGATGGTCTTGGTCTCGTTGTAGCAGGGTATGACGATTGAGAGTTTCATGCAAAGCGATAAGCCACGCTAGAGCGAGGCGAGGCGGGGGGAAGTCTTTTTCACGCTCATGATGCGGAGATGGAATACTCGGGTACATGCTCTTATGGTAAAAATTTAAGTGAATGTTCTTAATTCAGTCGCTAGCAGGTTAGGGCAGAGCCTTGACTCAGTTTCTTGCGGCCAAAGTGTTTTGCGATCGGGAATCCTAGGCTCTTCGCATCAGTCTGCGCTCCGCGTCTTTTTTGCCCGCTCCATGAACCCACTGACACGCCCGTTCGCTCTTCTTTCACTCACACTTTTTTGCAGCGTGTCTTTAGCCTTTGCCCAAATCGGCGACAACGCCGATAAACTAGGCGCACCTCAGGTCCCGCTAGTGCCCGCGGATAAAATTCCGCCTGCGCCTGCGCTCACACCCGAGCAGGCACTCAAAACCTTCACGCTCATGCCGGGCTTCAAACTTGAAATCGCCGCCGCCGAACCGCTCGTGCAGGATCCGGTCGCGATGACCTTCGGGCCCGACGGCCGCATGTGGGTCGTCGAGATGCGCGGTTACATGCCCGACCTCGACGGCAACGGCGAAGATGCCCCCGTCGGCCGCGTCGTGGTCTTGACCGATCGCGACGGCGACGGCCGCTATGATGAATCCAAGGTTTTCGTGGATAACCTCATTTTGCCTCGCGCTCTTATGCTCGTTGGCGATGGGGTTCTCGTGGGTGCGCCGCCCGAACTCGCTTTTTGGCGCGACACCGATGGCGACGGCCAAGCCGACCAAAAGACGATTATCGCTACCGATTACGGCGTAAAAACTGATCCCAAGCGGCCCTTCCTCGCTAATCCCGAGCGTGCGCCTAATAACCTGCTCTGGGCCCACGACAATTGGATTTACAGCGCCGCCTACACGAAAAAATTTCGCTACCTGAACGGTGAATGGGAAACAGCCACCACATTCTTCCGCGGTCAATGGGGTCTAAGCCAGGATAACTATGGTCATCTCTTCCACGGCTCTAATAGCGACCCGCTACGCGTCGACATCATCTCATCCGATTACCTCCAGCGCAATCCGAACCTCCTGCGTCTGCCTGGGACCAACGTAAACGCCGCCGACAATTTCGCCGTCTGGCCCGCTCGCGTGAATCCTGGTATCAATCGCGGTTATCGCCCCGATTTTTTGCGCGACGGTAAACTCAAAGAATTTACCGCCGCTAACTCCCCTTGGATTTATCGCGGCGACCTGATGCCGGAATTTTATGGCGATGCGTTTGTCGCCGAGCCTGCGGCGAACTTTATTCGCCGCAATATTCTCACTGCCGAAAACGGCACAATTCAGGGCCGTAACGCCTACGATCAAAAAGAATTTATCGCTTCGAGCGACGAACGTTTCCGCCCTGTTGGCTTTAGTACCGGGCCCGACGGCGCGCTCTACATCATCGATTTTTATCGCGGCGTGTTGCAGCACCGCATCTCGCTCACCAGCTACCTCCGAAAACAAAGCGAAGATCGCAAGCTGGCTGATCCACAGCACCTCGGCCGTATTTACCGCGTCGTCCCAATCGGTCGCCCCGCGCCCCGAGCCCCAGCCGCGGCTGCGCTCACGTCTGCGCAATTGGTCGCGCGCCTTTCTCATCCCAACTCTTGGTGGCGCGAAACCGCCCAGCGTCTCCTCGTAGAGCGCCGCGACGGCACTTTAGCCCCCGCGATTCGTGAGATTATTTTCAATGGCAAACAACCCCTAGGCAGCATGCATGCGCTCTGGACGCTTGACGGTATGAGCGCGCTGGATCGCACCACTGTGGTGCATGCTCTATCCGACACCGATCCTGTGGTGCGCACCACTGCGATTCGTCTCAGCGAACGTTTCCTCAAACCCGATCAAGTCGACCGTAACGAGCTCGTTGCGCTGGTTCTACCTCTCGCCAGCGACACCGTCCCCGAAGTGCAGTTGCAAGCCGTGTTGACGCTCGGTGAACATCGCGAGCTCACGACCGATCTCGCGCTGGCCTCGATCGTGCGCATGCACCCAAAAAATACCTATCTGCGCGAAGCTTTTCTCAGCGGCATCGGCGAACGCGAATTGCCTCTACTCGAGCGTCTCGTTGCTGATCCGACGTGGTCCGTCGATGACGCTCGCGCTAATTCGATCCTTTCCGGTCTCGCCAATGGCGCCTTCGCCTCCCGTCAGACCGCGCTCATCGAGCGACTAGTCGTTCTCACGGCTGCACAACCTTCGCGCAGTCGTCGCTTGCTCGCTTTGCTCGACGGGATGATTGCTGGCGCCAACGGCTCGCGCCGCCCGCTGCGATTTGCCCAAGAACCCATTGGTTGGTCCACACTCATCGGCAACCCAGCGCTCGCGACGCGTATCGCCAAACTGAACGAGATCGTCGTCTGGCCCGGCAAAACCGGGCTCGCCGCGGTTGCCGCAGTGACTCCGCTCACTACCGAACAACAAACGCGTTTCGAAAACGGAAAAATTCTTTTCACGACGATCTGCGCCGCTTGTCACCAAGTCAGCGGCCGTGGTCTCGATGGCGTCGCTCCGCCGTTGCTCGATTCAGAATGGGTACTCGGTACGCACGAGCGTACGGTACGCATTGTTCTTCATGGCGTGCGTGGCCCGATCAAGGTCGCCAATCGCATGCACACGGGCGACATGCCCGCCCACGGCGCGCTCGACGATCAACAGATTTCCTCGATCCTCACCTACGTGCGGCGCGAGTGGGGCCACGATGCGCCCCCCGTTGATCCTGCTCACGTTGCGTCCATTCGCGCGGCGACGAAAAATCACTCCGACGCGTGGAGCCCTGAAGAACTCAATCTTATCAAATGAGCGCCTCCGGTCTATTCGATTTCCAGGTCAACGGCTTTGGTGGCGTTGATTTCCAGCGCGACGATCTCACGTGCGCGCAGTTCGTGCACGCGATCGCCACGCTTCGACGTCACGGCACGTCGGGAATTTTTGCTACGCTAATTACCGATGAGGTTGATACGCTCTGTCGGCGATTTGCGGCGTTTGAAAAACTCTGCGCCGCGGCGCCCACGGCGGGATCGGCGATTTTGGGTTATCATCTCGAAGGCCCGTGGCTCAGCCCCGAACCTGGCTACCGGGGAGCTCATGCGGCCCGCCCGATGCGCGCGCCGACGTTGGCTGATTTTGAGCGCCTGCAATCCGCCGCCAACGGTCGCCTGCGTCTGATCACGCTCGCACCCGAGTGGCCGGGCAGCGCCGAATTTATCGCGGCAGTCACGCATCAAGGCGTGCACGTTTCTCTCGGTCACACGCAGGCCGACGACGCGCACATCGACGCCGCCATTCGGGCTGGTGCACGTTTTTGCACGCATCTTGGCAATGGTTGTCCGCTGCAAATGCATCGCCACGACAACATCATCCAACGTCTCCTCGCCCGTGACGAATTAATCGCCTGTTTTATTCCCGACGGAATTCATCTACCCAAGGCTGTGCTTAAAAATTTCGTCCGCGCCAAATCAGCTGGATGCGTGCTCTTTACGACCGACGCGATGGCCGGTGCTGGCGCGCCCGCCGGGCGCTACACGATTGGGCCGCACGAGATTGATGTCGGAAGCGATGGCGTCGCTCGCCAGCCCGGCGCGCAAAATTTTGCAGGCTCGACGCTCACGCCCGATGTCGGCGTGCGCAACGTCGCAGATTGGCTCGGCTTTTCGCCCGACCTCGCTCATCAACTTTGGTCCTCGGCGCCGGCTGCTGCTTTCGGTGTTAAGCTGCCACCGCTTTAATTTTTCCTCATGCCTGTCATTGCTCCGCATTATTCCACCGCCGGTCGTCTGGCGCTTGAAGTTCACTCAGACCGCGCCGCGCTGGGTCGCGCCGCGGCCCGCGCCGTGGCTGCGCACCTACACGGCCTCATTGCTCGTCAAGGAGAGGCTCGCGTCATCTTCGCATGCGCGCCCTCGCAAAATGAATTTCTCGCCGCACTTGTTGATCCCGCGCAATGCGGCGTCTCGCTGGATTGGGCGCGCATCACTGCATTTCACATGGACGATTATGTCGGCCTGAGCGGTGAGCATCCGCAGAGTTTTAGGCATTACCTGCGCCAGCATTTGCTTCAGCACGTTGGAGTTGGTCGTTTTTATCCACTCCCAGCCGATGAGCCGGATGCGGTGGCCGTCGCGGCGCGCTACACGATGCTACTTCGGGAAAAGCCGATTGATCTGATATGCATGGGTATCGGCGAAAACGGCCATATCGCATTTAACGATCCACCCGTTGCAGATTTCGAGGACTCTCATCTCGTAAAGATCGTCGAGCTGGACCGCGCCTGCCGCCAACAACAAGTCAACGATGGCTGTTTTCCCACGCTTGCCGATGTTCCGCGCCATGCCTTCACGCTGACGGTTTCAGTTTTTCGCCAAGCCCGCCGCCTCAGTATCCACGTTCCCGGTCCACGTAAAGCTGCCGCAGTGCGCGCCACTATTGAAGGCCCTGTTTCGACGGCGTGTCCCGCGTCGATTCTACGACTTCACGCGGATGCCACAATCTACATCGACACCGCTGCCGCTAGCCAACTTTCCGCTTAATCCCTCCGTCTTCCCCATGAACCTCTGTCTTATACTCCTCGCCATGTTTGCTGTTGTTTCGACGCGCGCCGCCGAGCCGTTGCGCCTCGGCATGATCGGTCTTGATACCTCGCACGTCCCAGCCTTCGCCAAAACTTACAACGACCCCACGGCCTCTGGTCACGTCCCCGGTGGACGCGTGGTTGCTGCGTTTAAAGGCGGTAGTGCCGACATCGAATCGAGTGCTTCGCGCGTCGAAGGTTACACGAAGCAACTCGTCGATACCTACGGCGTGAAAATCTACGACACTATCGAGGAACTAGCGCGCAACGTGGACGCGATTCTGATCGAGAGCGTCGATGGACGTCCGCACCTCGATCAATTCCGCCGCACGCTCGCGGCGAAGAAACCTGTATTTATTGATAAACCTTTTGCTGGTTCGCTTAAGGATGCCGTTGAGTTGGTTCGCCTGGCTCGTGAAGCCGGCGTGCCGATTTTCAGCTCCTCATCGCTACGTTACTCTCCCGAACCTTTTGCTCCTAAGCTTGCGACAATCGGCGACATCACCTCGGCTTACTCTATCGGCCCGGCGGTGTACGAGCCGACGCATCCCGATTTTTTTTGGTACGGTATTCACTGCGTTGAGGCGCTTTACACGGTCCTCGGTCCGGGTTGCACTCAAGTCGTGCGCACGCAGACGGCCAATACCGATGTGATCACCGGCATCTGGTCCGACGGCCGCGTCGGAACTGCTCAGGGCAATCGAAATAGTTTCAAAGGGTACGGCGTAACCGTCATAGGCACTAAGGGTGTAGCCGTCGTGGGCGAAAAACAAAACTACGCCGGCCTTACGGTGGAGATCATGAAATTTTTTCAAACGGGAATTTCTCCGGTCGCGCCCGAGACGACGCTCGAGTTGCTCGCGTTCATGGAAGCTGCTGACGAGAGCAAGCGCCGTGGTGGCGCTCCGGTGAAGATCGCCGAAGTGATGAAAAAAGCCGGCTACCAAGCTGTCGCCAAGTAATCTGTTCACCCTTCGCTATGAATTTCCCTCGCTCCATCACCCTCATCTCCGACGAAGTCGCTCAAGAATTACCGGTCGTCTCCGCTTTCCTGCGCGAGTTCAAATTGTCCGGCCTTGAGCTACGCAGCTTCAACGGCCGCGCGTTTAAAGACCTCACGCGCGCCGATGTCGCCGAGATCGGCGCCGCTTCGCGCGCGGAGGGCTGGCGCGTGGTCGGCTGCGCGACGCCAGTTTTCAAGTGTGACTTGGAGGACGCGACTGCGATCGCAGCGCACCGAGAAATTTTTAAACGCAGCCTCGAAGTCGCACGGGAATTGCAGTGCGATCTGTTGCGCGTGTTCACGTTTTTGCGCACGCCGAATCCCACCGCGCCGGAGAAACAGGCCCGCGTCGTCGAACACCTGCGCGGCTTGCTCGACCTCGCCGCTGGTTCGGGCGTACGTGTCGGCGTGGAAAACGAACATTCTTGTCTCGCTGCCACCGCGGTGGAAACCGCTGCTATCTTGGCGCCGTTACCGACCGATTGTATCGGTGTGATTTGGGATCCCTGCAACGTGCTCTACGTGCCCGGCGCTGCCGCGCCATCGCCAGCCGATCTGCGGCTGCTCGCGGCGCGCTTGCTGCATCTGCACGTCAAAGACGCGCTCCGTCTCGCCGCGCCGAAACCGGGCGAACTCATCGCGGTTGGTACGCCGGTGGGCATTGGCCAAGTTGATTGGCGCGCGCATTTGCGCGTGTTGGGTGAACTAGGTTATGCTGGGCTGCTTTCACTCGAGACGCATTGGCGGCTGGAAAAGATCGACGAATCGTTGCTCCACCTTCCGGCCGGACACGCCTTTTCGCATGGCGGCGAAACGGCCAGTCGGACTTGTTTGCATAATCTGAAGTCTCTGCTCGAGACGCAGTGAGAGGCCTGCGGGCGCGGCTTGCGCTGGGCCGGTCACGGCGAGTTCTTGACGGTCCGGCGCGGCGGCAGGCACGCTGGTGCCCATGTCTTCCCAGAATCTGCCGAAGAAAAAACCGCTGCCGTGGCTAAAGCTAGCTTTGCTCGCCGTCGTGCTTTTGGGCGGTGCTTTCGTCTTATTGCGTGGAGCCAATCCGCGGGAGTTAATCGATCAAGGCATGAGCCTCATACGCATGGCGGGGCCCGTGGCATTTTTCGCCGCGATGGCGGTGCTGCCAGCGGCGGGTGCGCCGTTGATGGCGTTTACTTTGAGCGCGGGTGAAGCGTTTGCGGTTCAACTTTCGATGGGTGGCGTGATTGCGCTGTCGCTCGCGATGATCGCGCTCAATCTCGCGCTCACGTATTGGCTGGCGCGCTATGCACTTCGGCCGTTGCTGACGAATCTGGTGACGCGCTACGGTTACAAAATCCCGAGTATCACAGCTAAAAATTCGCTCTCGGCTACGCTTGTGGTGCGTCTAACGCCAGGGCCGCCATTTTTTCTGCAAGGCTACTTACTCGGTTTGGCTGAGGTGCCGTTTAAGCTCTATATGATCGTTTCATGGTTGTGCGTGATGCCGTGGGCGGTTGGCGCGCTTGTGATGGGAAAAGGTATTCTCAATGGTAACTTCAAGGTCGCGGCCACGGGTGTTGGGGTGCTCGTTGTCGCTGTCGCATTGGTGGAATTAGCGCGAAAAAAATATGCCAAACGCTCCGATTGATACCGAATTAGAGGGCGATCCGCGCGTCGAAAGTGTCAGTGCGTTTACGCGGCGGGTGAAGACCCTGCTCGAGTCTACAGTGGGTTCGTCATGGGTGCGCGGTGAAGTGTCCAACGTGCGGGCTCAGGGGAGTGGCCACGTGTATTTTTCGCTGAAGGATGCTGGCGCGCAGGTGAGCGCGGTGCTGTTTCGCGGCGATGCGCTGAGACAGACGATTAAGTTGCGCGACGGTCAACAGGTCGTGGTGTACGGCGACGTGAGCGTGTACGAGGCACGAGGCCAATATCAGCTCATCGTGCGAATCGTGTTGGAAGATGGGGTAGGGCGCTTGCAGCGTGAGTTTGAGGCTTTGAAGTCGAGGCTCGCCGCCGAGGGATTGTTTGCGCCTGAGAAAAAGCGGGCGTTGCCGTCATTGCCGTTGTGCGTGGGATTTATCACCTCGCCAACGGGTGCGGCGGTCCAGGATTTTATACGCATTATGACCCGGCGCGCATGGCGCGGCCGTGTGGTCGTGATCCCAGCCAAAGTCCAAGGTGAAGGTGCGGCGGTAGAGCTGGCGGCGATGCTCGAGCTCGCTGGGAAATTGGAAATTTTTGACTTACTTGTGATCGGGCGTGGCGGCGGGAGCATGGAGGATTTATGGGCGTTTAACGAAGAAGTGCTCGTGCGCGCAGTGGCGACTTGTCCGGTGCCGATTATTTCTGCGGTGGGACATGAAATTGATTTTACGCTATGTGATTTCGCGGCGGATGTGCGCGCGGAAACGCCCAGTGCGGCGGCGGAGTTGATCTCGAGTAAATTTGTCGAAGCAGCTAAGCGCGCCGAACAGGCACGGGCGGCGATGTCTGATGCGCTCGAGCGTGCCTTGGCCGAGGCGACGGAGCGGCTGGATCACGCGCGCTCGCGGTTGCGTTTACTCGCGCCGGCGGCGCAGATCGAGCAGGGTTTTTTGCGGTTAGATGATTTGAGCAATCGGTTGGCCGCCGCCTTGCGCGATTCGACTCAGGCGCGTCGGCAACAACTCGGCGAAGCGCGGGCTGCACTCGCCCGCGTGTCGCCGGAATTCCGGGTCCAGACCGAGTCGCACCGTTTGTTGTCGCTGTGGAAACGATTGCAAGCGGCCAGTCCCGCCTCGGTGCTGAATCGCGGATTTGTCATTATGCGCGATGCTACGGGCCAACCGGTGACACGTTGCGCGGTGGTCAAATCGGGGCAAAACTTGGCGGCGGAGTTTGCCGATGGTACAGTACCGGTGCGGGCCGATTGAAACGATTTTTTGCAGTCAGCACTTTGAAAAATCGCCGAAATGGTTAAGCTCTTTTTCATCATGTACCCCAAATTACCCATCTTAATCGTCGCTTTCGCTCTCACGGCCTGTGCCCAAACTTCCATGAAGACCCCTCCCGCCAAAGACGCCCTCGATTGCAAACCCGGAGAAGTCTCCGCCTGTGGCTTGCCGTCCAACGTCGTCATCGATCTTAGCA
Source organism: Opitutia bacterium (assembly GCA_947458705.1). GTDB lineage: Bacteria > Verrucomicrobiota > Verrucomicrobiia > Opitutales > Opitutaceae > Tous-C4FEB. The sequence continues at coordinate 23,510 of CANHAH010000033.1, forward strand.
AGACCAAGGTGAAGCGCACAGACGCCGAGTGGCGCGCGCTGCTCACTCCGATGCAATTTCGCGTCGCGCGGCAGCAAGGCACCGAGCCGCCGTTTCAGAACGAGTATTTCGATCATCACGCGGATGGCGTTTATTTTTCCGTCTGCAGCGACACGCCGCTTTTCGATAGCCGTGATAAATTTGAAAGCGGCACGGGTTGGCCTAGTTTCACTAAACCGATTGAGAAAGCGTTTGTCGGCGAGACGGTGGATACGAGCCACGGCATGCGCCGCGTCGAAGTGCACGTGACCGTCGACGGTGCGCACCTCGGGCACGTTTTCGAAGATGGCCCACGCGCAAAAGGCGGTTTGCGCTATTGCATCAACAGCGCCTCTTTACGCTTCGTTCCGCGTAAAGAGTACGACGCCTGGGTAGCAAAGAATATGCCCGCGGGCTCCGGAAAATAAAAAGGCCGCGCTCAACGGCGCGGCCTTTGGGAGGTGTAACTGATGGGGTAGGCTTGATCAGAGCTTAGGGAATTTGACCCACTTCGCCCCGGCTTTACCGGATTTCACGGTGGTCTCGATGAACGCCATGCCAGCGAGGCCGTCGTTGATCGTCGGAAAATCGTAGCCGGCTTTCGGAGCTTTGCGTCCCGCGATGGAATCGGCTATGGCGACGGCTGCGCCACGGTAGATGTTGGCGAATGCTTCAATGAAACCTTCGGGATGCGCGAAGGGCGTGCGCATGGAGCCTTTGGCGGCCTCGCAATGATAGCTGTTGCCGCGCCGGTGGATTTGTTGAGGCGCGTCGGCCTTTTTCCAGATGAGCTCGTTGGGATTTTCTTGGAACCATTGCAGCGAGCCCTCGGTACCGAAGACGCGAATGTTGAGGTTGTTTTCCTCGCCGCTGGAAATCTGCGATGCGAAGAGGATACCTTTAACTCCATCGCTGAAACGGAGTAGGCAGTTACCGTCGTCATCGAGGAGGCGGCCGGGGATGAACGTCGAGAGTTCGGCGCAAAGGGACTCAACTTCGAGGCCGGTGATATAGCGTGCGAGGTTGTGAGCGTGCGTGCCGATGTCGCCCATGCAATTGGATACGCCGGAGACGTTGGGATCCATACGCCAGTTGGCGATCTTGCTGGGTTTGGCGTCTTCGAAGGCGCTGGTGGCATAGCCTTGCGGGTACTCGACGACGACTTTGAGGAGTTTGCCGAGTTTGCCGCTGCGTACCCAGTCGCGGGCTTCTTTGACCATCGGGTAACCGGTGTAGTTGTGCGTGAGCGCGAAAACTTTGCCAGATTTTTTCACTGTATCGCGTAGCTTGCGGCCCTCGGCTAGGGTGAAGCAGAGCGGTTTGTCGCAGACGACGTGGAAGCCAGCCTCGAGGAAAGTGCGGGCGATGGGCGCGTGGGTGTTGTTGCGCGTGACGATCGAGACGAAGTCGATGCGTTGGTCGGCTGGCAAGGCAGCTTCGGCGCGGGCCATTTCTTGATACGTGGCGTAGACGCGGGACGGATCGAGAAAGAGATCGGCGCCGGAGGCTTTGGATTTGGCGGGATCGGAGGAGAAGCAGCCGGCGACGAGGTCGATCTCGCCGTCGAGGCGAGCGGCCATGCGGTGGACGGCGCCAATGAAGGCACCTCGGCCGCCGCCGATCATACCCATGCGGAGTTTGCGATTCAGTTTCATAGGAATAACGAGCGGGTTTAGAGCGCGACGGGTTTGCCACTGCTGGCGGACTGGTAGGCGCCGTCGATTAGTTTCATCAGCGACAAGGCTTGGGCGGGGGTGTTAAGCGGTTTTTCGGTGCCTTCGATGCTGCGCACGAAATTTGCGGCGGAGCGGACGCGGCCCATCGTCTCGTCGGCTTGGACGATGATGTCGCGGTTCACGTGGCGGCCGTTCTCGAGCGTATAGAGCTGACAGGTGTCGATCGCGGTGTTGTCGAGGCCATCGGTGCCGAAGAGACGCCGCACGAGACCTCCTGCTTTCGTACCTTGAAAGGTAACGGAGACTTCTTCGCGGTGGTTCATCTCGGCCCA
>CANHAH010000034.1 GCA_947458705.1 Opitutia bacterium
TCCTAAAATTAGGAGACGTGCTTCGAGACGAGCTTGGTCATCTCGAACATGCTGACCTTGCCCTTGCCACCGAAGACAACCTTCAGCGCGGCATCGGCGTTGATCTGCTTCTTGTCCTTCTTGTCCTGGAGACCGTTCTTCTTGATGTAGTCCCACAGTTTCTTGGTGAGCTCCGTGCGGGGGAGCGGCTTCGAGCCTACGACAGCCGACAGGGCGGCGTCAGGCGTAACAGGTTTCATGAACGCGGCGTTTGGTTTACGAGCAGCTTTTTTAGCCATAGTGGATTTGGGTTTATGTGCTTTCGAGTGAAAGCAGATGAGTTCTAGAGGGGAAAATCCCTTGTTTCCGAGTAAAATTTTAAAAAATCGTGCGATTCCTAGAGGGAGAATGCCTTGACTCTCCTCTGAAAAGCGTCGTCAGCCACTGTTAAACGCGCTCGTCCACCTGCACAAATTGCTCGTAAAGCGCGGCGTAACGTCCTCCCGCGGCCAGTAACTGAGCATGCGTGCCCCTCTCGATAATCACGCCCTGATCGAGTACGAGGACCAAATCCGCATGACGAATCGTACTCAAGCGATGCGCCACCACGAAGCTCGTGCGCCCGCGTAGCAGCTTGATCAATGCCGTCTGCAGACGCGCTTCGGTCAACGCATCGATCGAACTCGTCGCTTCATCGAGAATGACCAAGCGCGGATCTGCCAAAAGCGCGCGCGTAAAACACACCAATTGCCGTTGTCCCACCGAGAGCGCCGCGCCACGCTCCCCGACTTCGGTCAAAAATCCTTGAGGCAACGCCTCCAGCAAATCCAAGCAATCGAGTTGCTCCGCAGCCCGACGAACCTGCTCATCCGTCGCCTCAGGTTTCGCCAGACGAATGTTTTCCAGTACAGAACCGCTGAAGAGAAAATTCTGCTGATGCACCATGCCCATCTGCCGATGCAATGACTTGCTCGTAAGCGTGCGAATTTCTCGGCCGTCCACGAGCAACTCACCGGTGGTAGGCAGATAGAATTTCGAAATGAGATTGATGATCGAGCTCTTGCCGCTACCCGTGTGGCCAACCAGCGCGATAGTTTGGCCGGGCTCGGCGACGAAGTGGATGTCGCGTAGCACTGGTCGCGCCGGATCGTAGCCGAAGCCCAGGTGAAAAAATTCGATGCGCGCCCCGCCAGAGCCCTCGACTGGGACAATGGCCCGACGCGGATCCGGCAATTCCACTGCATCCGGCGCGTCCACCCAATCCGGCACGGTGTCAATCAACCGAAACACGCGCTCCGCCCCCGCCATCGCGACCAGCGCCTGATTGTACTGCGTGCCAATAATCGCAATCGGCGCAAAAAACTGATTCGCCAACAGAAAAAACGTGATCAACGAGCCCATACTCATATCACCATGAAACACCCGCCAGCCGCCGAACATTAGCAACGTCGCGACGAAAAACTGACTATTAAGTTCCAAGATCGGCGTAAGAATTGCAGAGGTGCGAGCGAGTGCGATATTGTAGCGCGAATGGTCCGCGAGCAGGCTGCGGAAAAGGCCGGCGTTGGTTTCCTGTCGCACAAAACCCTGCGTGACGCGAATACCGCTCACCGATTCAGCCAGTGTAGCGGTGACCCGACTGAAGCTCGCGCTCGCCGCTCGCGAATAGTAGCTTAGCTTAACCCGAAAGTGCTGATTGATCGCCCAGATCACCGGCGCCATCGCGAGTACAATAAGAAACAAGACCCAATCACTCCAAGCCATCACGACGGCAGCGAAGACCATTGTTCCTCCCTGAATCACCGTGACGAACAGCACATCCTGAATACCGACACGGACCGATTCGACGTCGCTCGTCACACGCCCGATAATGCGACCGATTTTCATGCGGTGAAAAAAACTCATCGGCTGACGCTGCACTTTCTCAAAAATATCCGCCCGCAAACCGCTGACCACCGTCTCTCCGATCTCAAGCGCATAGCGTTGACGGTAGTGAAACATCCCGTCTGTCAGCAGGGCGAGCACACCATAGCCCGCGACCCCTAGTGCGATGGCGGAAAAATCTCGCGCGGTGATTGGGCCGTTGATCACCAGCGCCATCACCCAACCGAGCGCCGGCAGCTGCGCCGCGCGAATAAAAGATAAAATCACGAGCGCGGTGACTTTGCCTTTAATCGGCGCGGTGTAAGTGAACAACCGCCGGATTAACCCCCATTCTAGCGGCTGGGAATCCATCTCGTTGTCGTCGTCCTCCGGCAAGCGCTGGATCAGGCCCATCGGTTTTGGCGACGGGGGCGGAGAAGATGGCTTCATCCGATGACCTCCCGCTTGCGGTCTAGAGACTCTAGTTCGCGGCCATCGACGAGTTGCAGACTGGCGACACGGCGGTAATTGCCGGGCTGCGCCATGAGAGACTCATGCGTGCCACGTTGGACGATCCGCCCATTTTCAAGAACAATGATGAAATCCGCGCGCCGCAGCGTACTTAGACGGTGCGCGACGATAAAGGTCGTGCGGCCTGCGATGGCCCGATCGAGCGCATCAAAAATCTCATGCTCCGTTTCGCTATCGATCGCGGCAGTGGGATCATCAAGCAACAAGATCGCTGGCTCCAGCAACACCGCGCGCGCGATGGCGAGGCGTTGGCGTTGGCCGCCGCTAAGGCTATTGCCACTCTCACCGAGCACCGTGTCGTAACCTTGTGGCAACTGAAGAATGAATTCATGCGCAGCAGCGATGCGCGCAGCGCGCTCGATTTGTTCGCGCGTCGCATCAGGATGACCGAAAGCAATGTTGGCTGCGACGGTGTTGGAGAAGAGAAAACTTTCTTGAAAAACGAGCCCGATGTTTCGCCGTAAATCATCGAGATGAATCTGGCGCGCGTCGATGCCATCAATCAATACCCGCCCAGTTGTGGGATCGAAAAAGCGCGGGATAAGACTCATCAATACGCTCTTGCCTGCCCCGGTCGCGCCGAGAATGGCGACGCACTGACCCGGCTTCACCTCAAGTTCGATATCGCGGACTACGGCTTCGGCGCCATCGTAGGCAAAGGTTACATTTTCAAATCGAACCCCACCCGCACTACGCGAGAGCCGAATCGCCGCCGGGGCGTCTTTGACTTCGACTGGAGCATCCAAGATTTCAAAAACTCGACGCGCTCCGATCAGCGACTGCTGCACTGAATTTACAATATTGGCGACGTTGTTCACCTGTCCGGAAAACTGCTCGAGCAACCCGGAAAAAACGATGAGCCCTGTGCCCAGCGGCAATTCATCATGGGCGACTAACCAACCGCCATAACCGAGCAGCACCATCATATTAATACGGGTGAGAAAACCCACCGCCGGAGTGAATAAACTCAGGCGCCAAAAAATCCCGCGCTGTTGATCGTAGCAGGCTTGATTCGCGGTGGAAAATTTCCGTCGCGCCTCCGCCTCACGGCCAAACCCTTTGGTCACTGCGATGCCTTGTAAGCTTTCGGCGAGGATTTGCACCATCGTTTCGACGAGCGTGCGATTGTGAGCGTACGCCGGCTGGATTTTGCGCGAAAACCACATCGACATAATCACCATCAACGGCGTGGTCGCCAGACAGGCCAACGTGAGCGTCGGACTCAGGCTAGCCATGTAAATCAGGTAAACGGTGAGCGACACCGCCATGATCACACTTTGGATCAAGACCTGATCGACAAACATCCGCACCGATTGCACGTCACCCGTGACGCGGGTGATGATCGAACCAGTAGAATTGGCATCGAAAAAACGAAAGCTCAGCCGCTGCAATTTATCGTACACCTCGCCGCGCAGATCGATGACCAGGCGCTGTTGCACCAAGCGATTGACCGAAAGCGCGAGAACGTAGTTGAGCACGGCACGACCGAGCGCGAGGGCCAAAATCAGGCCAGCGAGCAACCCTAGCACCTGGAGCGGCGCCCAATCCATCGGCAACGCCACATGGAGCGCATTAGCGCCCATGGGCGTGTGATCCATTTTGTGGCGGATATAGTCAATTCCGAGGCCGGTAAAACTCAACCCGCCGATCCCCATCAACAACAGCAGCAATTGAAGGCCCAGAACCTGAAAGCAGTGCGCACGATATCGCCAAGCAAGGCCGAATAACCGCCGGATCAGTGCCGCGTTCGAGGACGGCGCAACTGCGGCGGATAGATTCGTTGACGACAACATTTAGCCAGCACCATATCCCGCCTGGGCGAGGGTGCACGAAACATTTTCAAACCCAGCAATTAATTCCGCTGGCGGGTGCGATTTGGCGTCTGACCTGAGTTGTTGTTCTGACGTTTGTTTTGATTTTGAGCGGGTTGCGCCGCAGGAGCCTCGACGACCGGCGGAGCACTGGCCGCCTGAAGGGAGGCTTGCTCGCGCAGTGCACGGCGACGACGCACCTCAGCAGCAACTGCCTCGAGTCGACGCTGTTCGTCAGCCGGAGAGGGATTGGCGACGACGCTTTGGGTGATCGCGTTGGGCACCATCGGCATGCCCGGTGATGGCAAGGGCGCAGGCGCCGAAGCCTGTCCAGAGGAAGCGACCTTAACCGCACGCATCGCTAGCGTGAGCGCGCGACCGCCGTGATCTACGGTCACGGTTTCATTGTTTGCATCATAAGCCTTTACGACGAAATCATGATCTTTCTCGTTGAGCTTTACCCATAAGCTGACTTTCCGCGAAGGATCGAAAATACAAAAACTCATGCCCGCGCGCGTCTCCATCACACCGCGCAACTCGATTGGCGCACCCTCCGTCACCGTTGACCCACCCGCCGCCGCGCCCGAAGGCAAAAACGGCGAATTCGTCGCCAATTGTGCGCGCCCGACAACTCCACCAACCAACAGCGTAGCTGATAAATAGCAGATATAGCGAAGGGAACGAGGGGCGTGCATGAAAGGGGTGTGGAACTAGATTAGACGCAGCCCGCGCGGTCAAGTGACACACATTATTTACTCGATGACTCCATCAGCCTCAAAGCAACGTCCCGCACATAATTAACTATTTTATGATGAATTAGATAATCAATCTCTGGATATCTATGAGCATCTCCTCAAAAAGGCGGGCCGGATCCAAACTATACCGTTTGAGAAAAAAGCTGCGTCGCGAGCACACTGCCCTCCACCCGCAATCTATCACCAAGGAAAACCCACCAACGTCGCCACCCTGAGCGCTGTCACTCGAAAGCAAAATCGCATTGCCTTGAAAACTTAAAAAACGATTATAGTTTCCTTAGTTCAAATGCCCGCCGCCGTCAAAATTCATACCGCCCCAGACCCTGCCGCCAGCGACGAGCTCAGCGTACGCATTCTGGGCCAGGCCCGCGCTGATTTTCTGATCCGTGGCTACAGTGCTATGACCATGGACGCCATCGCATCCGAGCTCGGGATCAGCAAAAAAACCCTCTACCAGCACTTCTCAAGTAAAGAGGCTCTGATTCGTGATGTAATCCTAGGTCTAAGCCGTGATATCAGGGCTGAGGCCGACACCCTGCTGCGCCATCGCCGCTTAAATTTTGCCGAAAAACTTCGTGGTTTCGCCGAGAGCTTGGCGCAGCGCTTGCACCCCGTCACTCCCTACGCCGTTCGCGACCTCCAACGTTTCGCCCCCCGCCTCCACGCACTCCTCCACGACCTGCGCCAAAAAGACATACCCTACATTTTCGGCCGCTTCGTCGAGCAGGGCCAACTCACCGGCATGGTCCGCGACGATATTCACCCCGATTTCACGATTCAATTTTACCTCCACGCGCTCCAAGGTCTGCTCCAGCCTCCCTCCCTAGAACAGCTTAAGCTCACTCCCACCGAAGTTTACACCCGAGCCATCAATCTTTTTTTCGGGGGCCTACTCACCCCCGCCGGTCGCAAAGAACATGAAAACCTCTTCCCTCACTAGACCCGCTCTCCGCGCAGTCTTCATCCTAGCCAGCGCCACACTCATCCTCGCCGGATGTTCGCGCCCCAGCACCGTTGGTTATCAAGGCTATCTTGAAGGCGATTTCATTTACGTTGCTGCGCCCCTCGCGGGCCAACTCGAAACCCTCGCCGTGGCCAAAGGCTCTCGTATCAGCGCTGGCTCCACGCTTTTCACTCTCGAGCACGCCAACGAACTCGCCGCTCAACGCCAGGCGGCCGAGCAGTTTCGGGCTGTTCGTGCCCGGCTTGCCGACGCCCAAAAAGGCTCCCGGCCCTCTGAACTCGCCACGCTCACCGCCCGACTCGACCAAGCCCGCGCCGCCGCTGAACTCTCACAGCTCGACCTCACCCGCCAAAAAAACCTCTACGATACCCGCGTAGTCGCCGAAGCCGATTTCGACCGCGCCCGCCTCAACCACGAACGCAACACCCGAGCCATCGAAGAACTCGCCGCCCAACTTGCCACCGCCCAACTCGGCGGCCGCACCGACGCGCTGACGGCTGCCGAAGCCGAAGTCAGCGCCGCCCGCGCCGCCAAAGAAAAAAGCGATTGGGCTGTTGCACAAAAAACTCAATCGGCTCCACGCGAAGCGTTAGTTTACGATACCCTTTATCGCGCTGGAGAATTCGTCGCAGCCGGTAGTCCCGTCGTCTCGCTCCTTCCTGCGGAAAATATCAAAGTCCGCTTCTTCGTTCCTGAAGCAGAATTTGCGAGCCTGCGCGCCGGTGCCACTGTGCTAATTAAGATCAACGGCCAGTCCACACCCCTCGCCGCCCACATCAACTACCTATCGCCTCAGCCTGAATACACCCCACCCATTCTCTACAACCGTGAGAACCGAGCCAAACTCGTCTTCATGATCGAGGCTGTTTTCAACGACCCTGCCGCCACCCGCGATCTCCACCCAGGCCAGCCAGTCGACGTCGCCCTCGCGAAATAAAACCCGCATGGCCGCGCTCGAAAAAGACCTCGCCATCAACGTCGTTGGCGTCACCAAGCGCTTCGGCGACAAAACCGTCGTCGACGCGATCGACTTGTCCGTGCGTCGAGGCGAGATCTACGGCTTTCTTGGGCCCAATGGCTCTGGCAAGACCACGTTCATCCGGATGCTCTGTGGCCTACTCACACCCGACGCCGGTACCGGCACCTGCCTCGGCTATGACGTCCGTACCCAACAAGCCGAAATTAAGCGCCATGTCGGCTACATGACGCAAAAATTTAGTTACTACGAAGATCTCAGCATTCGCGAAAACCTAGACTTCATCGCCCGAATCTATGCCGTGCCCGACCGCACGGCTGCGGTTCAACGCAGCCTCGAGCGCCTCGGCCTCACCCAACGCAGCCACCAACTCGCAGGTCAACTTTCCGGTGGTTGGAAACAACGCCTCGCCCTCGCTGCCTGTCTCATTCACGAGCCCAAACTTCTGCTGCTCGACGAGCCCACCGCAGGCGTCGACCCCAAGGCCCGCCGAGAATTCTGGGACGAGATTCATCAACTCGCCGCCGGCGGTCTCACCGTACTCATTACGACCCACTATATGGATGAGGCTGAGCGCTGCCATCGGCTCGCCTACCTCGCCTACGGTCGCTTGCTAACGCGTGGATCGCTTGCAGAAGTTCTAGCCAACGCAAAACTAACCACTTGGCGCGTCACCGGCCCTGATTTGTTGACGCTTGCTACCACGCTACGCGCACAAACCGGCATCGAGCAAGTCGTCGCCTTCGGTAACACCCTTCATGTGAGTGGTCGTAATCCGGCCCAACTAAACGAGATCATCGCGCGCGCGAGCGATCCTCGTCATAGCTGGCAACCGATCCCCTCGGGGCTCGAAGACGTGTTCATCAGCCTGATGGATAAAGCCAAGGATAACTTCTCGTGAGCCTACCCCGTTTTACGTTCCACCGTCTCTGGGCGATTGTGCTCAAGGAGTTCATTCAGTTGAAGCGCGATCGCGTGACCTTCTTTATGATGGTCGGCATCCCTCTGATGCAGCTCATGGTTTTCGGTTTCGCGATCAATTCCGACCCGCGCCATCTCCCTACCGCCGTGCGCCTAGGCGACCAAGGTCCCTTTGCCCGCACCCTCGTCCAAGCCCTGCGCACCACCAACTATTTCGCAATTGTCCATGAAACTTCGAGTGAGGTCGAGGCGCAACGCCTACTCCAAATCGGTGACGCCCAATTTATCATTAACATCCCCGAGGATTTTTCCCGCAAACTCCTACGCGGCGAACGCCCAACCGTGCTCATCGAAGCCGACGCCTCCGACCCCGCCGCAACGGGGCCGGCACTCGCCTCGGTTAACGCCCTCGCTAGTACGATTTTTAATCGCGACCTCCCCAGCCCCCTGGCCCGACTCCGCGCGAAAAATGGACCCGTCGATTTTCGCATTCACGCGCATTACAACCCAGAGAACATCACCCAATACAACGTCGTCCCGGGACTAATGGGCGTGGTGCTCACCATGACGATGGTCATCATTACGGCCCTAGCCATCACCCGTGAACGCGAGCGCGGCACGATGGAAAATCTACTCGCCACGCCCGTGCGGCCCTTCGAGGTGATGGTCGGGAAAATCCTGCCCTTCATTATGATCGGTTATATCCAAGTGACGTTGATCCTGCTCGCGGCGCGTTATATTTTTCACGTGCCTATGGTCGGCAGCCTACCGTTGCTCTACCTAGTTTCGCTACTTTTTATCGCGGCAAATCTCTCCGTAGGCATCACGTTTTCGACGCTGGCGAAAAATCAGCTGCAAGCAGTGCAGATGGCGTTTTTTTTCTTCCTGCCTTCGATTCTACTATCGGGGTTCATGTTTCCGTTTCGCGGCATGCCACCGTGGGCTCAGAACGTTGGCTCATGCCTGCCCAACACGCATTTCCTGCGTATCGTCCGCGGGATTTTACTGAAGGGCAACGGCCTAGCCGAGATCGCACCTGAGCTCTGGCCGCTACTAGCGTTTCTAGTCGTGGCGATGGCGATCGGCGTAAAACGCTACCGCCAAACCCTAGACTAAAGTTAGCTTTTGGTCGGCGCGATCTGCTTAGCGTTCGGACCTTCCAGCTGAAGGACCGAAGTCGGATAGGCGAAAACCAAGCCTCGTGCGGCAACCGCACGCATAACCTCAAGATTCACCCGCTGCTTGAGCGCCAAGCTTTGTTGCAAGTCCGGGCTTTTCGCGACGTAGACAATCCACAAATCAAGTGACGAAGCACTGAAATCCCTAAAATAGACCATGACCGAATTAGTATCCACCGCGGTTTCGCGCAGGATTAGTTGGCGAATATCATCAACAATAAGCGCCAACTGGTCCGGCGTCGAATTATAGGTGAGGCCAATAACCTGTTCGAAGCGGCGCTGAGTGAAACGCGAAAGATTCGTGATCGCCTCGGATGAAACGAGCTTGTTAGGGATCACCACCAACGACTTGTCGACGAGACGGATCTTAGTGGAACGCAGACCGATGTCCTCGACCGTACCAATATTGGCTCCGACTTTTACCGTCTCACCCACTTTGAAGGGTTGATCTATCGCGACTACGAGCGAACCGAAAAGATTCGCGATAGTGTCTTGCGCAGCCAAAGCGAACGCCAAACCACCGATACCAAGACCTGAAAGAATCGTGGAAACATTGTAACCCAGGCTCTGGATCGTGATCAGCACACCGATCACCACGAACAGTGCGACCAGGGTTTTTTTGATCCAGGGCATAAAGGCCGCGACGCCCATCTGGCGCTCCTTCGCAATCTCCGCAGCGTGATCGAGGACCGCGTTAAAGGCTCGTAGCAACCCCCAGAAAATCACCAGGGAAAACGCCACGGTGGAACCGTAGCCGATGCTTCGGTCTACGGTTTCGGATAGTTTCAGCACCTTCAGGGCCGCAAAAATACCCGTGACCATTACAAACGACGCCACCGGCGCTTCAAGCGCCGGGAAGAGTTTGTCGTCAAGGGTCGTCTCCGTCTTAGAGGCGAGCCGCTTAAGCAGGTTAAAAATGCTCGTCGTGACAAAACGCCGCAGCAGGATCGCACCGGCTAAAAACAAGCAGCTGATGACAAAGTGAGTGGTCGTATTTTCACCCGTCTTAACGTGAAAAAGCTGCAAAACTACGTCGACCATGTGCTCGAGCAGATCCGGTGCGCGGGTTGCGACCGGCTTCGCCAGGTTTACGGCAGCTGCCTCCGCGGCCGGATTACCTGCGGGCACCGCCTGAGCGGCCGTTGCACTCTGTGCCTGAAGCGATAGCGCCAGCAGGACAACCGATAAGGACCAAGATCGAACGAGTGGTAAAATTAACCTCAACATAAGAGCGCGAACTCAACTGCCGAGCCCGATCATGTCAAAACTTTGCCCACGACGCAGCGTTTATGCACGTGAGCCCATGGAATCCAGAATAGATATTGTAGAAGCCCACTCCCAGCTTGCCCCGCGTGGGGTCGTCGCGGCAGAAAGACCGCACCATGTTTACGTTTCTTGCTGTCATCGATACCATGCCGATTTGGGCGTGGGCTGCTTTTTTTACTTTTATCACTGCGATGCTCGCGCTCGATCTCGGCGTGTTCCAACGCAAGTCTCATGTCGTGGGCATGAAGGAAGCCCTCGGTTGGTGCGTGGTGTGGCTCACACTCGCCCTGGGCTTCGGGGCATTGCTTTGGCAATGGCGCGGGCCGGAAACGGCGCAACAGTTTCTCGCCGGCTACCTCATCGAATTGTGCCTGAGCGTGGACAACGTATTCGTGTTTATTTTGGTGTTTGCTTACTTCAAGGTCGAGCCGCGCTACCAACATCGCGTCCTGTTTTGGGGCATCATCGGGGCCGTATTGATGCGCGCGGTGTTTATTATCGTCGGGGTGAGCGTAATCGCTCGTTTTCATTGGATCCTCTACATTTTCGGCGCATTTCTCATCTACACGGGAGTGAAAATGGCGCTCCCGAGCAAAGAAGCTGAAGTCGACCCCGAGAATAATTTTGCGGTCAAACTCTTCCGTAAATTCTATCCTGTCGCTCCGCACAACGATCAGGGTCGCTTTTTCACCCACCACCACGGCCGGCGCATGGCGACGCCTTTGTTCATCGTACTGATCGTGATTGAAACCACCGATCTGATCTTCGCACTCGACTCCCTGCCGGCCGTACTCGCGATCACCAAAGATAGTTTTGTCGCCCTCACTTCCAATATCTTCGCTATTCTTGGACTGCGCTCGATGTATTTTGCCCTCAATGGCATCATGGGCCTGTTTCGCTACTTAAAAATCGGCCTCGCCCTGATCCTCGTTTTCATCGGTGTAAAAATGCTCGCCGAACACTGGTTACATATTAGCACCGGCACTTCGCTGGGCGTAATCGGCGGCGTGCTCACCACCTCAATTCTGATGTCGGTTTTAATTCCACAGAAACCCAAGGGCTCCTCCTAACCGCGTCCTCAGGGGCCTCAGTTTAAAAACCGCGCCGCCCACTCCGGCCGCGCGAATGGGCGAGGCGTCCACTCGCCCCAAATACGATAACGCGACCGCGCGATCACACGGTAAATACCGTCACGCCAAGCCTGCGGAAAAACCTGCACCCACGCCACCACTGCACCTAATCCGCCCACCACCCGAGCCGCTGCCAGCGCTCCATCGGTACGCAATAAAAATTCTCTGCGCTCGCGCCCGGCCCAATCCGGGACAAAAACCAACGAATCGAAATCTTCTGTCGGCAGTGCGTGGGCTCGCAAATAAGACTGCGCAACCTCCCCCTGTAACGGCGCAAACCGCAACACCCCGCGGCTGTCTCGCCGCAACAGCCAGAGTACGAAGCGATGGCACAAACCACACTCTCCGTCGAAAAACAGTACCGGCCCGGAAATGTTGAATTTGTCGTTCTTGATCATCGCAAAGCTGCGGATTCGATCATGAACAAATCACGACTAAAAGGAAGCCTCCACCACAACCCCTGCTTAAAAAAGCATTCGAACTAGAAATAACTGGATGCAAGTGATCATCGGGCTTCAACTGGTCCCAAATCACTCAGTGGTTATTTTCATCAACCTTGTCAGCGACGAGCAACCCAGAGCACTACAAGCTCATTACCTCCTCCCTGCTTAACTTAATATCATGATCATTACCCAAAATCGTCCTGCCCGCCACCCGCTTGGCCCCTGGCTCAACTTAGCCCTCGGCGCGATCATCACCCTATCGGCCCACGGCCAAACTGCCCCCGCCCGCGCGGCCACCACTGGCGCGACCGAGACCGTCGCCAATAAAATCGAGGCGATTACCCTGTCCACCTTCACCGTCTCCGAACAACAAGACCTCGGCTACGAATCCATGCAGACCACCTCTGGAATGCGCACGGTGCAGAATCTCAAAAACGTCGCCAATTCCATCTCCATTATTAACGCCCAGTTCATCGAAGACATCGGCGCAACTAACCTAGACGAAATGTCCAAATGGTTCGTCACCGGCGAAGCCAACCCCGACCCTGCTCTGCCCAATAAAGGTATTTTTCGAGGTATCGTGAACAACTATGCCGTGCGTAACGGCTGGATCTGGTACTCCCCGATGGAGTCCTACGCCACCGAACGCGTCGAAATTCTCCGCGGTCCCAACGCCTTTCTCTACGGCGAAGCCGACCTCGGCGGCGCCAGTAATCAGATCACCAAACGCGGCCTGTTCACCAAAAACCTAACCCGCGTAAAACTCATGATCGGCACCGACAACCTCCTGCGCGCCGAACTCGACCTCAATCGCCGCCTTAACGACAAACTCGCCCTCCGCATCGCCGCCGTCCAACAGAACAACGATTCCTGGGTACACCACGTCCGCCGAGATTTCCGAGGCATGTACGGCGCGCTCACCTACCGCCCATTCCGCAAAACCACCATCAGCCTCATGGCCGAACACGCTAAGAGCACCGGCGTGAACCCCCAAGGTCTCTTCATCGACGCCTATACCTTCAGCACCGTCACCACTCTCACCAACACCGCCGGCTACATCTACGTTCCCGCCAACGGTTCCCTTTTCCGCGCCAACACCATGCGCCGCAGCGCCGGCAGTAACCTCACTGCCATAGACTCCAGCGTCGTCCCCAAAACCCTCCAGCTCAACGGCCCCAATAGCACCGCTAAGAATTATTACGACTCTGTTACCCTCGATGCCGAACACCATATCGGCGATAACCTCCACCTCCTGCTTTCGGGTAATTTCTACCAACAAAAACTCGACACCTGGAGCTCCGCCGCCAGCCGCACAATCTATCGCGACCTTTCCCCCACTCTACCCAGCGGTGCGATCAACCCGTACTACAACCAACTCTACAGCGAATATTTCCGTACTCGTAACATCGGAGGCAACATCGTGCGAGATATGCGAATCTCCGCCGTCTACGACCTGAAGCTTTCTTGGATGCAGCAGCAATTCGTCTTCAACGCCCAACAACATCAAGACAACCCCGGCGCCATGAAACCCAAGTGGGGCGAATATGTCGACCCCACCAACGCCAACTTTGTCGGTACCATCAACAACGCCGGCACCCAAGCCGCCTTTACCGCCAATCGCGCCACGTTTACCAACAACCGCTTTATCCGGCGCTATTACTTACGTGACGGCGACAGCGGCAACCTCACCGGCGAGCTCGGCCCCATCCCCGGCGTCTCCGCTTGGTTCCCCGACTTCTCCAACGCAGTCGGCGCCGCCGGCAACCAAATCTCCCGCCGCTTCTACACTCCCTCGTTAGGCGTTGGCGCCTCGGGCAGCTATTTTAACAACCACCTCTTCACGCTCCTCGGCTTCCGCCAAGACGCCTTCAACATGAAGACCACCGTCGGCGCCCCCCGCCCGATCGCCAACACCTGGGTCAACGATTTCATCCCCGGCGCCTTCGCCCCCAACCCTGCCTTCGTGCACTACAAACTAAATGGCTCCAACTACGGAGTCGTCTACCGCTTTAATGACACCTTCGCCCTCTCCTACAACCGCGCCCAATCTTTCCGCATCTCCCTAGGCGAAGGCAGTGATCTGTTCACGGTGGGCTCGAAACAGTCCATCCCCACCGGCGAAGGCTCGGATATGTCCGCCCGCTTCACCCTGCTCGGCGGCCGCCTTGAGGCGAACCTCACTCGGTACGACAACTACCAGCCTAACGCTCGCATCTCGCCAGCGCCCGCCGTCGCCATCCGCGACGAAGTCACCGCTATCTTCCCCACCACCTTCAACGGCGCTGGCACCGATTACCAAAAACTCACCACCAGCGGCTACGAATTCGAACTCATTGCCAACCTCACCCGCACCTGGCGCCTCTCCTTCAACGCCGCCACCAACGACCTCGTCACCGAAGACCGCCTCCCACTTCTCAAAGGTTTCCAACGCGAAGCCCGCGCTCTCAACAAAGCTACCCCGTTGCTCGACGCGTTCCTGCTCACCTACCCCGAAGGCGTACCCAATGCAGGCTACACCAAGCGCAAATTCAACATCTTCACCCGTTACGAATTCCCGCGTGGCCCACTCAAAGGCGTGTACTTCGGCGGTGGCGCCAACTGGCGCGATCGCACTTTCCGGGGCAACGGCACGCCGATCCAAGGCTCGCCCGTCCAAGAACTATGGTCCCCCAGCTACACGCTGATGAGCTTCCTAGGCGGCTACCGCACCAAAATCCTTAACTATCCGACCACCTTCGCGCTTAATCTCGATAACCTCCAAAACGTCGATTACTACACCTCCGCCACGCTATCGACCGGCTCTTGGGGCGCCCCGCGCAGCTTCCGCTTCTCCACCACCATTGATTTCTAAATAACGCGTTCAGCCCCGGCTGCGCATTCATGAGCGAAGCCGGTTGCCAGCTTCCCGTTCAAGCCACCCGCAGGCGAATCTCTCCGCCGCCCACGGGCATCTCTGCGCCACAGAAAATCCGTGCTCAGCTGCCCAAAGCGTGGTTCAGTACCCATCTTCCTTTTCCATGCACTTCGATTTCGATACCGTCCCTGCTCGCCTGGGCTCCGATTCCCAAAAATGGCAGAAATACGCTGGCCGCGACATCCTGCCGCTCTGGGTCGCAGACATGGATTTCAAGTCCTCCCCTGCGGTCATCGCCGCCCTTCACGACCGAGTCGCCCACGGTATTTTCGGTTACGCCCGCCCCGTCAAATCCACCATCGATGCCGTCGTGGATGCCCTCCAGCGCAACTACTCGTGGAAAATTGACCCCGCTTGGATTGTTTGGCTCCCCGGCCTCGTCTGCGGCCTTAACATCACCGCCCAAGCCTTCGCACAAGCCGGCGAAGAAGTGCTCACACTCACCCCGGTTTATCCACCTTTCATGTCCGCGCCGAAAAACTCCGCGCGCCTCTCCACCCAGGCTGCCTTCGTGCTCCGCGACGGCCGCTGGGAAATCGACTGGGCCGCCCTCGAACGCGCCGTCACGCCTCGCACCAAACTTTTTTACCTCTGCAACCCCCACAACCCCCTCGCCCGGGTCTGGCGCCGCGAGGAACTCATTCGCCTCGGGGAATTCTGCGCGCAACACCATCTTGTACTCTGCTCGGATGAGATTCATTGCGACCTCATCCTCGAGCCCACGCTGCGCCACCTACCCGTCGCCTCACTCTCTTCGGAAATTTCTGCGCGCACGGTGACCCTGATGGCGCCCAGCAAAACCTACAACGTTCCCGGCCTCGGCACCTCCTTCGCGATCATCAGCGACCCCGCCCTCCGCACCCAATTCATTCGCGCCACCGCCGGCGTCGTCGCTGAAGTCACCGCCCTCGGCTTCACCGCCTGCGAAGCTGCTTACCGCGACAGCGAAGCTTGGCGTCAGGAATTACTCACCTACCTCCGAGGTAACCGCGATTTCCTCCTCGATTACCTCACGCGCGAACTTCCCGCCATCCGCATCGAAGCGCCCATCGAAGCCACCTATCTAGCATGGCTAAACCTCGAGGCGCTCCACCTTGAAGATCCGGTCGCCCACTTTGAAACCCACGGCGTGGGCCTAAGTGAGGGCACCTATTTTGGTGCGCCCAAAGGCCACTACGTCCGGCTCAACTTCGGCTGCCCGCGCGCAACCCTAGCTGAAGCACTCCACCGAATGAAAACCGCCCTCTCCGCACGCTAAGTGCTATCCGTCGGCCGCAGTAGCGCCTAATCGAGAGGGCAAAATTCTAATGCCCGCACCCGCCACGACCCGTAACCCGTCGCCTATCTTCCGTAGCCAATTAGACGCAAAAAAAGGAGGAGCCTGCCCTCCGATATGCTTAGATTGATTTAAACCAAAGTGTCGCAAAAATAGTGACACGGGCTTGGGGGTTGCGGGCCCAGATAGAATCAACCATGAAAACAACTTCATGCGCATCGGGCCCCACGAGCTCTCTTCCAATTTATTTCTATCACCACTCGCGGGCTATACCAACCTGCCCATGCGCCTCACGGTGCGCGAACTCGGCGGGTTAGGTTGGGCGACAACCGATCTGGTCAACGCGCGCTCACTCATCGAGCGCAATCCCCTCGCGCTAAAACTGGTCGCCTCGTGCGCCGAGGACCGCCCGCTCGCAATCCAACTTTTTGGTAGCGTACCCGAGGAGATGCGAGATGCTGCCGTCATCTGCCAAGAACTCGGCGTGCAATCCGTGGACATCAACATGGGTTGCCCCGTGAAGAAGGTGGTCAACATCGGGGGCGGTTCCGCGATGATGACTGAGCTCGATAAGACCGCCGCTCTAGTGCGCGGCATGATCGCAGCAGTTAAAATTCCCGTGACGGCCAAGATGCGACTCGGCTGGGATGACGAAAATCTCACCGCACCCGATCTCGCACGCGTGCTTGAGGATGTGGGGGTAGCAGCGATTTTTGTGCACGGTCGCACGCGCGCGCAGGGCTTTTCTGGCACGGTCAATCTCGCCGGAATTAGTAGCGTCGTGCAGGCCGTAAAAACGATCCCCGTCATCGGCAACGGCGATGTCACCACCCCAGAGGCCGCGTTGCACATGTTCGCTGAAACCGGCTGCGCCGGAGTGAGTATCGGGCGCGGGGCATTTTACGATCCATGGATTTTTCGCCGCACAGAGCATCTGTTGCGCACCGGTGTGCTTTTACCGGAAGCTACATTTGCGGAACGGATCCGAGTATTGAGGCGACACTTTGAGCGTTACGTGGAATTTTACGGGGAAGAGCACGGCGCTCGGCTTTTCCGCAAAGTGGCGCCGTGGTACGCGAAACGATTCGGGCCTTCAAAGATGTTCAAGCAGCGCATCGTCTCAATCACATCACGAGCGGATTTCGACGCGACGCTGGCCGAATACCTGGCTTGGCGTGCGCCGTTTTGCGACGAGCACGGGGAGTCACTGCCTAAATACTCACCGGCGCCGATGGTCGCGTCATTTATGCGCGAGCCGGGCGATGCCGAAGTTTTCGCCCGCGAGTCGATTCCTGTGCCGAAAGGCCCTGTCGATACCTGGTAAATCGAAACATAAGCAGGCGAATGAGTCGCGCCGTTGCCAGCTCCGGATAAAGACTGTAGTTTCAACTCATGCAAAATGTGAGTCATTTTTGGGAGCTTATACTCGGCACAATCATCGCGTTGCTGCCGCTCATAAATCCGTTGGCTTCAGCACCTTCTTTTCTAGCGATCACGGAGGGTGATTCGCATGAACGGCGCCAAGAGCAACTGCGTCACGCCTGTATTTATATGGTGGTGATTCTTGTAGGGTTTCTCGTCGGGGGTACGTTCATCATGGGGTTTTTTGGGATTTCAATTCCAGGTCTGCGCATCGCCGGCGGGCTATTAGTGGCGGGCATCGGGTCTACCATGTTGATGGCGATGCCCGTCGAACATTCCGAAGATGATCCAGCGCGCCGCGCCGCGCGGGCCAAACGCGACGTCTCGTTTTCTCCACTCGCTATGCCGATGTTGAGCGGGCCAGGCGCGATTGCGGTGACTGTGGGTTTCACCTCGCTGGCGACACAGTGGCTCGACTACGTGGCGATCATTTTGGGCATCATCACAGTCGCAATTATCACCTATGTAACGCTGAGTTTGTCGGAGCGCGTCGTGACGGTGATCGGCACCAACGGCATGAACGCACTCTCCAAAGTGATGGGATTTCTAATCTTGTGCATCGGCATACAGTTCGTCGTAAACGGCGTACGCGGGATAGTGACCGACCCGGAGTTACTCAACGCCATCCGTAGCGCGATCACGGCAACTAAAGTGTAACGCATGGCGGCCAGAGCGTAATTCAATATCACCGTGAGACCCGCGCTTCGTCTGCCTAGGGCTTAGAAATGTTATTGTTTGAAAACAAAAAGTTTCACTCGCGGTCACTAACCCGAAGAATCAATCTAATCATTACATGAACACGCGTCTGACCTTCCTCGTTTTCGCCCTCACGGGACTTTGCCTCACCGCCGGCTGCCTGAGCTCACGTAAAAACGCGAAGCCTAAGGAAACCAACGCGATCGCCGCCGAGCTCGAAGAGAGCTTCCGCCAACGTTGGGTCGAAAAACGCGCCAGCGAACTTATCGCCCGTGGCCTAGCCGCCGACCTCGCGCGCGCCCAGGCTTTCGAGGAATTCAAAACGAAATACAATTTCTCGTCTTCGCCCGCGCGTTAAAAGTCGACCGCGCCAATTCCAAGCGAGCCTGTAGAGCACGCGAGGACATCACAACGCGAGCGTGACTTCCGCAAAATCTTCATCCGAGACCACGCGCGGAGCCGTCGCGGCGGCCCTGTGTTATCTCACTTGGGGCTTGGTGCCGCTTTATTGGCATCGGATGGCAGAAGTGGACGCCTTGGAATTAATCGCGCACCGGCTGGTGTGGTCGCTAGTCTTCGTAGCCGTCCTATTGGTGTGGCGCGGCGGAGCAAAACAGATGCGCACGGCACTCAGTACGGGCCGGGGCTTCGCGCTGAACCTGCTCAGCAGCGCTCTACTGACGACCAACTGGCTGGTCTACGTGTGGGGTGTAAATCATGGGCACGTGATCGAGTGCAGCCTCGGATATTTTCTCGTGCCTTTGCTGAACGTCGCTCTCGGGCGCTGGGTGTTACATGAACAACTACGGCCTGCCCAAGCTATCGCCATCGGTTGCGCTGCACTTGGCGTCGCAATTCAAATTTATCAAGTCGGTCATCTGCCCTGGATCGCCCTCGCGCTCGCGGGCACGTTTGGTTGTTACGGCTTACTCCGCAAACGCTCAGCACTAGGCCCACTTACCGGCCTTGCCGTCGAGACAACCTTACTTGCGCCATTTGCCGCAGCGTTCCTACTTTGGCAAAACCATGTAGGCGTAGGCGCACTCGGTCACGCGAGCACCACGACGCAAGCGCTCGTTCTTAGCACCGGTGTGGTCACCGCGATTCCCTTGTTGCTCTTTGCTTATGGCGCACGGCGTATTCGCCTTACGACCCTCGGATTGTTGCAGTACATTGCGCCCACCGTACAGCTCTCGCTCGGCGTCCTCGTCTTTCACGAGACTTTCACCCACGACCAAGCACTCGCCTTTGGCTGCATTTGGTTCGGACTCACTCTTTACACCGCTGACAACATCCGCGCCGCTCGCGCCAACGCAGGATCGACTTCACCCCGCTCATAAATTCACCCTAATAATTTCCCCATGAAACACCCCCGCTCGACTTACCTCACTCTGCTCTTCATCGCGCTGTTGCCTTTCGCCACCGCGCAAACCCCGACTGCGGTCGCCCCCAAAGCCGACGCCTCCGCCGCCATCGAGAAAAAAGATGCCAACGGCGCTTTTCGTAAAGCCCACGACTCCTTCCTCGCTCGCGGTAAAGCGGGCCCCGTCGGTCTGCTATTCCTTGGCGATTCCATCACCGCCGGTTGGGCCCGCGCCCCGCACATCTGGGAAAGTTACTACGGCCAATACCAGCCCGCCAACTTCGGTATCGGCGGCGATCGCACGCAGCACGTGATCTGGCGCATCGAAAACGGCGAACTCGAAGGCCTTACCCCCAAAGTCACCGTCCTTATGCTCGGCACCAACAACTCAGCCGACAACACCGCCGCTGAGATCGCCGCCGCCAATAAAAAAATCGTGCAGCTTATCCGCACAAAAATTCCCGGCACCAAAGTCCTCCTACTCGCCATTTTCCCCCGCGGCGCGCGCAAAGATAAAGACGGCGTGATTACGCCTGCCGCCCTCGCCGATGCCACCCAACGCACCGCTGTCATCAACGCCGTCAACGCCGAGCTCGCCCAGCTCGACGACGGTAAAACCGTGCGCTTCCTCGACATCGCCTCCGCGTTCTACGGCCAAGACGGCAAGATCCCCTTTGCTATCATGCCTGACCAACTTCACCCCAACGCCGCCGGCTACCAACTCTGGGCTGACGCCATGAAGCCGTTACTGACGCAAATGCTTAAGTAAAAATTCTCGATTCAGGTGAACCGAAAAGGCGGACTTTAGAGCCCGCCTTTTTTTGCGCCCTAAATTAGGCGACGCCAATTTGAGTATTAGAGACTAGTTGTCGTCGTCATCATCCTTGGCGTGTGCCTTGTAAAAGGCAGCGCGCCGTGGCGCCGGCATCGAGGAATGTTCGCCACGCACGCTGCGCCAGACGATTTCGTTGAGCTTAATATCATCGGCTTTGTCGGGAGCGCTAAAATCCATCTGTTGCGAGGCGCGCGCGCCCCACGCAAGTTTGCCATTCACCGCCTCCAGATCGACCTCTGCGGGCCGCGCCTTAAATGGCGTAAGATTCAGTTTGTCGCCAAACGAAGCCCACATCGGCATCGCCGCCGCATCGAATTGCGACATCGGTTGCAGACCAAGAATTAACTCGATCGTACGTAACATGCTTGTGGTCGAATACAGCGTAGAATCCGTGCTGCGCCGCTTCGTCCACGGGCTGATCGCGAGCGCCGGCATGCGGTGCGCGTCCACATGATCTGGGCCATTTTGCGCATCGTCTTCTAGCACGAAAATTACCGTCTCAGGCCAAAACTTCGAATGAGATACCGCTTCGACGATGAGTCCGAGGGCGCGGTCGTTATCCGCTACCATAGCAGTCGGTGTGCGCACCCCGGGACGAGTGCCGGAAGTGTGGTCACTGCCAAGACGCAGCACTTGCAAACGCGGCATCCCGCCTTCGATTTCATAGCGGCGCACCTCGGAGGCGAAACGCTCAGCGCGTTTTACGTCCGGATAATTGAGATCCCATGCATTATAATAAGGATCAATGTGCCCGATGAGAATTGGTAGCGACGCTTCCGACAAAATCGGGCCGCGACGAGGCGTGTTACAAAATTCACCGTAACTACGGTAGGTCACACCCGCCTCAGCGGCGCGATTCCAGAGGTAGCCGTTGGCGGGAAATGCGACCGGGTAATGACCCTCGGAGGGGTAATTGTATTTTTTGTTGGCGTTATGACCGTAACTGAAGGGCCACATTTTTTCCACGAAATCCGTGGCCTGCGCACCCATCGTCCATTCGTGGCCATCGGCACTCACTTCGCCATCGGCATAAAAATTGTCGAGCAGTACAAATTCGTGCGCGAGCGCATGGGCGTTGGGCGTTACCCTGGCAGGAAAAAGACAGAGGCTCAGGTCACCGTTGCCCTCAGCAATATCGCCGAAGACCTGATCATAGGTGCGATTTTCACGGACGATATAGATCACGTTTTTGATCGGTGAGGGATCGCCTACTTTCGCAGGAATAGGATTGCCGGTCGGACGCTCTCGCAGGCCGCGCACCGCCGCGGAGGCATCGAGCGGGCTGCACGAAAATGCAGTCTTGCTCCATTGGCCAAATTGTTGGGCCCGATTTTTTTCTACCGGTAAATCGATCAGCGAAATCGAGCCGGCAAAAAGTCCACCAATGTATTCCTGAAGATTACGGGGCGCAGAGGTGCCGGGAAAAGGGCCGCGCGGATTGGCCGCAGAGGTGAAGCCCTTGCCGTTGGCGACGACGAGGGATTTGCCATCGCGCGTCACGCGCACGCTGGTCGGAAACCAGCCCACGGGTATGAATCCAAGGGAGCGCGCCTTACCGACAATCTCTATGTCGAACACAGCGACGTTGTTGTTGTTGGCATTAGCCACGAAGAGCAGTTCGCCGTCGGGTGAAAGCGCGAGGCTGTTGGGCATCGAGCCGGGAGGAGAATTAGGATAGAGCGAGGCGGTAAGCGTTTCAGTTATCCGGCCGCTGGCGGTGTCGATCACACTGACAGAATTTAAATTGGATTCAGCGACGTAGAGCCGGCCATCGCCTCCGAGCACCATTTCACACGGATGAGAACCGACGGACCAACGCGCGACATCAATGCCAGTCTGCGCATCGAGTACGAGAACGGTTGATTGAGCCCAGAGACTTACGTAGACGCGGCCATGTTTCTCGTCGGGTAAACACGTGTAGGGAAACGGCGCGGCTGCATCGGAGGCGGCTTTGACGCGGGCGCCCTCGTGGTCCGTGGTGGCGGTGCCTTCGGCGACACCGAGCGTGCGTTGCCAAAGAAAAGCCCCGTCGGTGGCGGAAATTTTTTCGACCCGCTGACCCCAGCTTTCCGCGATATAAAGCGAACGACCGTCAGCTGAGGTCGCCAGGCCGCTCGGGACACCTTGTTGCCCGACAGGACGCAGCGGGAATTCGCGACGGGCGCTGAGATAACCAGCTTGAAAATCGAAGGCGTGGATCACTTCTGCACCGGCGCCGCTGGCGTAAAGTTTTTTACCGTCGGGCGACCAAGCGAGGCCGTAAAACGATTCTTCAAGCGCAACCTGCGAAACGGGTTGGCCAGATTTTACATCAAGGATGCGGACCTCGTGTTGGCCCCAGCCGCTGTGCAGCACCGCAGCATAAACCCCGTCGGGATGGAGTGCGACTTGGATCGGAAAATCACCGACCACAATTTGTTTACCAACCGGACGCAGCGACCACTGGTTGGGCAAGAGAACGGAACCATCGCGTTGCAGGCCAGGGAGCGTGGGCGCCGCGGCGCGGACCTTAGGACTCACCAAAACAACCAACACCACTAGAAAAACGATCTGCCAATGCCGAGCGCGATTCGTGGATGTCATCGCGATACGGTAACGAGCGCGCGTTGAATTCCAAGCCCGCGGCCCATCCACTGGAAATTGTAACGTGATCTTGCCCTAAAATCACGCGAGGCGCGGCGAGCGCGGACCAGCCTTACTTACGGTTTGATTTCCAAAAGTTCGATCGTGAAAACAAGTGCCGCGTTACGCGAGATCTTGGGGGCCTGGCCGCGAGTACCGTAGGCGAGCTCGGGCGGGATGATGACAAGACGTTTCTCGCCGAGTTGCATGAGGGGCAAAATCTGGTCCCAGCCTTTGATGACTTGCTCGCGACCGACTCGGAAGGTGAACGGTTTATCCTTGTCGGTCGCTTCGTCGAAGACTTCACCGCTCAGCAACCGTCCGGAGTAAAGCACTGAGACCGTTTCCCCGGCGATGGGCCGGGCTCCCGTGCCGGGGCGCTCAATAATGTAACGCAGGCCCGTGTTGGTTTTCTTCGCCTCAGGCCAAGATTTTTCCACAAACTCGAGAATCTCGGGCGGGAATTTCTCGCGCTGCGCGTGCAGCCACGGCGTGACGCACAGACAAGCGATGAGGAGAAAAAAGGACCGACGAAAAAATAAACAGCAGCTCATAGGTAAAAGTTGTAAGGTTAGGCGGACTGTTGCCACGGAAATTTTTCAACCATCGGGTGACGACACAAAAAAAGGCGGGCCGTGAAGCCCGCCGTGATTTTAGCCGCGGAAATCGCTGGGTTTAACGACCGCGACGACCACCGCCGGTGCCGCCGCCGCTAGCACCGAAGCGGTTCCAACTACCTTCAGCGGGGCGTGGTTGGCCTTCACCACGGCCACCACCACCACCGCCACCGCTGCTGTTGCCACGGCCGCCGGCTTGATGTTGCCGTGGGCCACCGCCGCCACCGCCGGATTGGTGCCGGGGACCACCGCTGCCGTAGCCACCACCGCGCTGACCACCGCCACGTTGGCCGCGGCGTTGCTGGGTGGGTTGATCGGGACGGGCGATGATGGGGGCGTAGTTAAAACCTTCGAGCCGGAGCTCGGGAATCTTAGCGCCAATAAATCGTTGGATGTCGCGGATGTCGGCGGCGTTTTCCGGCGAAACGAGCGTGATCGCGTCGCCGACGGCTTGCGCACGACCGGTGCGGCCGATGCGATGCACGTAGTCTTCTGGTTTCTCGGGAACGTCATAGTTAATGACGTGAGAAACGCCGGCGACGTCGATGCCGCGAGCGGCAATGTCGGTGGCGACCATGACTTCGTATTTCCCGGACTTAAAGCCTTCTAAGGCCTCAATGCGTTGGTTCTGGGAGCGGTTGGCGTGAAGGACGGCAACGGCGTGATTGGCAGCTTTGAGGCGACGGGCGATTTTATCGGCGCCGTGCTTGGTGCGGGAAAATACGATCACACTGTCGAACTCGGTCTTAGCAAGGAGCGCTTCGAGCAGTTCAAACTTCTGGTCGTAAGCGACGGGATAGAGCGCGTGGTTAACCGATTCGTTAACCGAGCGAGCGACACCGATCTCGACTTTGGCGGGATTGCGCAGGGCAAAGGAGGCGACGGCCGCGATCTCGGGCGGAACGGTAGCAGAGAAGAAGAGCGTCTGGCGTTCGCGCGGGCAGCGGGCGATGATGTCTTTGACGGTGGGCAAAAAGCCCATGTCGAGCATGCGGTCCACTTCGTCGAGAATAAGTATATTGATATCGCGCAGGCTGATCTCTCCGGTCTTCAAATAATCGACGAGGCGACCGGGCGTAGCGACGATGATGTCGACGCCGCGCTTGAGCTCAGAGCGTTGCACGCCATAGCCAACGCCGCCGAAGACGGCGACGGTACGAATATCAGTAAAGCGGGCGAAATTGCGGAACGAGGTTTCGACCTGAGCCGCGAGTTCACGCGTGGGCTCGAGGACGAGCACGCGAGTGCGGCCGTGAGTGCCGAGGCGAGAAAGGACGGGCAAGGCGAAGGCCGCCGTTTTACCGGTACCAGTCTGGGCCGAAGCGATGAGATCGCCGCCGCCGAGAACAACGGGGATGGCGCGAAGCTGAATCGGGGTCGGTTCCGTGTAACCAGCGGCTTGGACGCCGCGGAGGACCTGCTCAGAGAGATTGAGTGACTTGAAAGGCATGAGAGTGAAAATGCTGGCAGGCTGCGCCAGAAGCAGGAGCGCAGGCTGAGTCATTTTTCACTCGCTGACGCTCGGCGGCTCGTGAGCCGCAAAGAAAAGAAAAAGACGGAGCGCCCGGAGGCACTCCGTCTGGAATTAAAA
>CANHAH010000035.1 GCA_947458705.1 Opitutia bacterium
AATCTCAGGGGAGAGATGGTAGCCGCGTTTTTTATAGTGGCCGACGAGTGCGTTGGTCTCGCCCCAAAATGTGGCTTCGTCGATGCCATAGCGCCGAAATAGTGGCGACTGCATGTATTCGGGGATTAAGGTCTTGTCGAAATCCCAGATGCAGGCGATGATGTTTTGAGTGAAGAGCGTCGTGGCCATTGCAGATCAACACCGCTAGGCAAACATTGCCTCGCGCGGAGCCGGTTCTCAGACAAGCCGCACCCGGTCGTTCGCGCAATTCGCAAATCTTCACTGTTTAATCGTCCGGTTCCATGGATTCCTTGCCTGATATCGCTCCCTTTCAACGTCGCCTTGATGAACTCGATGCGCAGATGGCGGAGCCTGCCTTTTATTCCAACTCTCGGCGCGCTGCCGAGGTTATGCGCGAGCATCAGAAATTACAGAAACTCGTAGCCGACTTCCGACTCCACGAGCGCCTCGAGCGTGAAACGATCGAAGCCACGGATTTGAGTCGTGATGCCAAGGCCGACCCAGAAATGCGTAATCTCGCCTCTGCAGAGTTACCCGAGTTGCAACGACGCGCCGTCGAATTAAGGGAAATCGTTTTGCTAGCGATGATCCCACCGGAGCCTACGGATTCTCGTAACACCATTATGGAAATTCGCGCCGGCACGGGTGGTGAGGAAGCGGCTTTATTCGCTGCAGAATTAGCCCGGGTCTATCACCGATACGCCGATGCTCAGGGTTGGAAAATCCAGCCAATGAGTACGAGCTATTCGGAACGCGGCGGCTATCGTGAAACGATTTTTTTGATCACCGGTACGGATGTGTATAAACAACTGAAGTTTGAGAGCGGAGTCCAACGCGTGAAACGCGTGCCCGTCACCGAAGGCAGTGGGCGTATTCACACCTCGACGGTTACGGTTGCCGTGCTGCCGGAGGCGGAAGAAGTCGACGTGGTTGTCGATCCCCAGGATCTTGAAATCACGGTCGCCCGAGCGAGTGGACCTGGCGGACAAGGGGTGAATACGACAGATTCAGCGGTACAGATACTTCATAAGCCTACGGGGCTCATCGTCACGTGCGCCGACGAGCGTTCGCAGATTAAGAACAAAGCTAAGGCGATGACGGTCCTGCGCTCACGTTTGCTCCAGCGTCGCCAAGACGAAGAGCACGCCAAATATGCGGCCGTACGACGCAATCAAATCGGTTCGGGTGACCGCAGCGAACGCATCCGTACGTATCACTTTCTCCAGAATCGTGTCACCGAGCACCGCATCGGCCTCACGCTTTACAGCCTGCCGCAAGTTATGGAGGGCAAGATCGATGAGATCATCGCCGCGCTCCAAAAGGCGGATTATCAAGCCAAGCTCGCGACGTTGACCGGACACACCTTCGAGCCTCACCGCGCTCAGCACGACGACGAAGATTAATATGCCCTCTGTTTTAGAAATTATTCAGAAATCGTCCGAGTTTCTATCGGCTCGTGGCGTCGAATCGCCGCGTTTAAATGCGGAACTGCTTATCGGCCACGCTCTCGAGTTGAAGCGGATGCAGCTTTATTTGCAGTTTGAGCGTGTGCTGATGGAGCCTGAATTAGAAAAAATCCGGCCCCTTGTGAAACGTCGCTCACAGCGGGAACCTCTGCAATACATCATCGGCACGCTTGAATTTGGTGGGCTGAAGTTGAAGGTAGATCGACGGGCTTTGATTCCTCGCCCGGAGACGGAGCTGTTGATCGAAAAAATTGTTGGGCTCTGCGTGCAAACACCTGCGAGCGTGTTGGACCTTGGAACAGGAACGGGCGCCATTGCTTTGGCGCTGGCTAAGGCGTTTTCTGAAGCGCAGGTCACCGCGGTTGATGTGAGTACGGAGGCTTTGGCCTTGGCTGAGGAAAATGTACTCGCATCCGGTTTCGGGCAGCGGGTGCGTTTGTTAAACTCCGCGTGGTTTAAGGGGCTCCTGCCTGAAGAACGCTTTGAGCTAATCGTTTCGAACCCACCTTATCTCACCGATGCGGAGACCGACGCCGCTGCGCCTGAGGTACGTGGCCATGAGCCCCGTTCGGCACTGGTGGGCGGACTCGATGGGCTAGTGGATTTACGCGAGATCGTCGCTTCGGCTTCGCCGTTTTTGGCTCCGGGCGGTTTGCTGGCTTTAGAGACGGGCATCAATCAACATGCTGAGTTGATGAGGCTCGCCGCAGCCCACGGTTTTGAGCGGATTGAATCCGGCCGCGATTTGACCGGACGAGATCGTTTTATTTTTGCTCGGAAACCCGGCGCCCGCGCCGCTTGACCTTCAGCTTTTGCGATCGGCCGTGAGGGGCGGGCGATTACTCGCCCAGGATTCACGGTTTTTGCCGAGTTCAATGGCGTCGACGATCACGCGGAGAGTTTCACGCAGGTGGATGTCTACTTTGCCGTAACTTTCGTTTTCTTCGGAAAGCGTATCGCCGTCTTCATCGTCGTCTTTTTTAGGAGCTTTGATGCGCGGGGCGGGAGGGGGGCCGAGTCGATATTCCTTAAAGATGAAATCATTTTTCGAGAGGCGTTCACGTTCTTTTTTCATGTCTTTACGGAAAGCGGTGTCTGAAATTTTTTGCTGTTGGCGCTCCTCTAGGTTGAGCGAGACGAGTTTTTGTTCTTGGCGGCTTTTGAACCAATCGATGTTGCGTTTAAGGAAAGTGAATTCCTCAAGCTGTGATTGGCGTTCAAGACTAGCTTTGCGGAGAGGGCTGAGTATTTTGGTATCTAGTGGGTTGCCGTCGTAGAAGCTGGTCGGGATCTGATCCCAGACGAGAGCGTGGGGCAGGGCGGCTTCACCGATTGGCAGGTAATCGTCGATCGAGGGAAGGACGATATCGGGGACTACCCCTTTAAGTTGGGTCGATGCGCCGCCTGGAAGGTAGAATTTCTGGATGGTGATTTTGGCCGCACCCGTTTTGGCGGGCGAACTGGCGAGGAGGCGAGATATATTTTTCATCTCCATGACGGTCTGGACGGTGCCTTTACCGTGAGTTGAAGTGTCTCCGATGACGACAGCTCGGCCGTAATTTTGGAGTGCGCCGGCAACGATTTCCGAAGCGGATGCGCTGAAGCGGTCCACGAGTACGGCGAGTGGGCCGTCGTAGGCGATATTGGCGGACTTGTCGCTGTCGACTTGGATTGCGCCGGAGTAGTCTTTCACTTGAACGACAGGGCCGCGGCGGATGAACAGACCGGCGAGGTCGATGGCTTCCGTCAAATAACCCCCGCCATTGCGCCTTAGGTCGAGGACCAGACCGGAGATACCGGCGTTTTTGAGCTGCTCGATGAGTCGGGCGACGTCTTTAGTGGCGCCGGTTTTTTCTCCATCGCTATCTGTATCACCGTCCTCCGCTGGGCCGTAGAAGGCGGGTAAGGAGATGACACCGAGGGCCTGGTTGCCTCCAGAAGGAGCGGGGACTTGGAAGATCGCAGAATGAGCACGGGCTGAATTAAGTTTAACGACATCTCGGTTAATGATGATTTCTTTACGCACGGAGGGATCAGTCGCAGCGGCTGGCTGGACGATGATACGCACTTGGGTGTTTTTCTGACCACGAATCATATCTACGACTTTGCGTAATTTCATTCCGATGACTTCGACGGGCTCTGCCCCGGTTTGGGCAACAGAAACGATGCGGTCGTTGGGCTTGAGTTCGCGACCGAGATCGGCCGGTCCACCAGGAACGATTTCTTTGACGTAGCAGTTGTCGTCTTCGACGCCCAGTAGCGCGCCGATGCCAACAAGTTGGAGTTTCATTTGAATACCGAAATCTTCGAATGTTTCGGCGGAAAAATAGGTGGAATGCGGATCGTAAAGCCGGGCCATGCATCCGAGGTAGATTTCGGCGAGGTCACGGCCCTCGATCTCGGCTAGATTTTTGAGCATGCGCTCGTAGCGTTTGTGAACCGTGATTTTAGCCTCCTCGATCGTTTTTTTATTTAAGAGCTCGTCGATGAGCTCAAGTTTGAGACGGTCGCGCCAGAGCTCATCTGAATTGGTGAAATTCGCGGGCCAATCAGATTTGGTGCGATCTTTGCGGTATGTGGCGTTGGTCTTAAGATCGAAGTCTTTTTTTAACTCTTCAAAAATCCAAGCGATGCGAGTTTCGACGCGAGTCTCATAAGTGGAAAAAATCTGATATGCTGCGTCGATATTACCGAGATAGGAGGCGTTTTCGTAGACGTTGTTGCCGAATTTAGAAACGAAACTGGATTTATCGCTGTTAAGAAAAAATAGGCGCTGGCCATCTAGTTCGCCCATATAGTCGGCGATGACTTGAGTGTAATCGGAGCTTTTGACGGCGTCGCGGTTGTAGTGGGCCTGCTCGAGAAGTTGGATGAGGGTTTTGGTTTCCGTCGAGAGCGTGGTCGAGGTGCTGAATTTACGATCGGATGCTACCAACAGGCTGGTGGCGCTAAGGACGTAAATTAAGAGACTATAAAACCAGGCTTTTTTAGTATTTTTCAGATTCATTTACTGAAGATGATGAGGGGTAAATTTAAACAGTTTTTGAGGCTGCTTTAAACGAGTTAAGCATGCGCTTACAAATTGAAGATCAATTCTTAGGGCCTTAAGTTTTTGGCCTGATTTAATTTTTCTTTTTCTTCGCGCGAAAGTGAGTTCAGGCCAGTGCTGTTGATTTTGTCTAAGATGCGATCCACTTCCTCGCGCAGGAGTTCCCTTTGTTTTGAGGGTGTGAGCGAAGTCAGCTCGGTGCTACTTGTGGTCTTAAAGTCTCGGCTACGTTGAGAGAGCGAAATGGATTTAGTGTTTCGCAATCGAAACAATTGCCCCAAGCCTCTTTCTGTAATACTAAAGTAGAGCCAGCCGGCGAATAATCCGCCAAAATGAGAGGAAGGCGCATAGGCAAATGGTGCTATGGCTCCATAGATCTCATAATAAACGGAGGCCACGACGGAGATACTGGCCAGTACGAGTACCAAATACTTGGGTCTGACTGCCACCGGTATGAAAAAAAACAAAAGAAACCGGAGTTCTAATTCGGGTTTTAGCCAGGCGAAGTAGGCAAGAAGCCCGCAGATGCCGGCGGTGGCACCGGCCAGTATTCCACCCGTTTTCCAGTGAATCACGGACCAAAACAAGCCGCCTGTTATAATTGATGTGCCGTATAAAATCAAAAATGCCCGCGGCCTCATCGATTTTAGCAACTCACCGCCTAGGAGGATGAGCCCGGCTACAACCATGATAATTTGCAGGATATTTTGGGTGTCGTGCACCCAAGCATGGGTTAACAAAGTCCAGAGGCGTAATTCTCTAAGGCTAAATCCACTGAGTGCTACCCGCTGAAATAAGTCCGGCCCTGGCCTTGCCTGTAAAAATTGGAAAAAAAGCTGGAGTACGTAGCCTGCGATTACCGACGAAATCAGCCAAACGTGGGCTGACGTCCCTCGCTCAGTCGAAGGGGCACGCATATATGAACGGTCAGACAACATTGGTTGGCAAATACCGGTAGCTTCATCGTCTTAAAACACAAGTCAGCGCGTAGTGAAACGTGCACTTTTACCTTTTTTCGCCCGAAACGTGATTTTGGGTCATAATGGGACGACCGCTTGACAGGATTCCTGCGCAGAGTTTGCTCCACCAAATATGGCTAATAAAGCAGACAAGTGGGCGCAAAACACAGCAGGTAAGTTCTTCGTCGATCAGCAATGCATCGATTGTGATCTTTGCCGGGAAACTGCTCCTGGCTTCTTCACGCGCCATGATGAAGGTGGTTATTCCTACGTGCACAAGCAACCGGTCGCCGAAGATGAAATCGCGGTTTGCATGGAGGCGCTCGAGGGATGCCCAGTTGAGGCCATCGGTAACGACGGCGAGTAAGATAGCTCTCGATTTCACCTGTTTTTATCAACACCTCCCTCGGGAAGGTGTTTTTTTGGCATTATTTCATTAGTAAATTGAAATAATAATTCGTATTAACCACTGATTTCTATGCGAGTCCTGCGATTCTCTATTTTGTTAGCATTCTGGGTTTTCGGTTCTAAGCTTGGCTTTGCGCAGCAGGCGCCTGCGGTCTTGGCCGAGGTGCGGGTGTTTTCTGATCGAATCGCTAATCAGTCTTCGGCGGGGGCATTCGCCATGCCGGTTTCCGCATTACGTTTTGAACCGCAGGTTGATCTGCAAACGAGAAATCTCGGTGAGGCGCAAGCCGACCTAACCATCCGTGGTGGTACTTTTGAATCGGTCGGGGTTAAATTAGGCGGGATCTCCCTAAGCGATCCGCAAACAGGTCACTATCTGGCCGAAATCCCAATCGCCCTCGATATGTTGGCTGGTTCTAAAATTGTTACTGGGGTGGACCTCGCCTTGGAAGGCACCAATACGACCTCAGGTGCGGTTGCTTACACTTGGCGACCCATTACAACAGGTGGATTGGCGCAAGTGACGATCGGTGAAGGGCAGCTTTTCAGTGCGACGTGGTATCAAGCACTGGTCGTGCCCGCGCGATCTGGGCAGACCAGTATGGGTGTCGATGTTGCACTCGCTAATTCGAGGAGCGAGGGGCTGTTGCCGGATGCGGACCATGAATTTGACCGGGTTAATGTTCGGTTGCAGGCCGTCGG
Source organism: Opitutia bacterium (assembly GCA_947458705.1). Lineage (GTDB taxonomy): Bacteria > Verrucomicrobiota > Verrucomicrobiia > Opitutales > Opitutaceae > Tous-C4FEB. The sequence goes on from CANHAH010000035.1 coordinate 6,606, forward strand.
CCCTGCAAGCCAGACGGATGTCTTCGCGGGGTACCAAAGCAAACAGTTTGGTTGGCGAAATTTGTACACGCCATTCCAATCCCCGGAATCTGAAAATCTGCAGACTTTGCTTTTTGCGCTGAATCATCGCGCGGGTTTGCGAGGTAGCGACTATGCTGAGTCCGCGCTTTTTTACCGGCGCAACAAAGATGATTACGCCTATAACCGCTACGCTGCGCTGGGTGCCATTCATCCTTTTCAACATACGACTTGGCTAAGTGGAGCAGCGCTTTCGGCACGACGTTCAGTAGATGATTTTGTGGCCGATTTTCGCGGTGAGGTGTGGGCGGATGAAATTGAATCTACTTCGCTGCTTTTTGGCCGTTACCAGACGCGCACTATAGGCAAGGCTTCTCTTGCCGCGCAGAAATTTTGGATGACGGGTCGCTCGGGTCGTGTATCCGCGAAAGTGGGCGCCACGTATGATGATTCAAATCGTCTTCGAGCTGCGGTTTCCCCGGTCATCGAGTTGGCGCGTGATTGGGGTGCCACCGAGGTATCGCGGTTGTGGTTGAGTTTTTCGAAGGCAACGCAGGTGCCGAGTTATACAGCACTAAATTCGAATCCTAGCTCGGGTCTTTTTCGTGGTAACGCTGCGCTTGGTCGTGAGCGTGCGGCTAACCTTGAGCTGGGTTTAGCAGCAGCTCGCGCTGGTTGGACGGGCGACGCCGTTGTGTTTTATCGCATTGATTCTGATTTAGTTGATTGGACTTATCGGCGGGGTGTTACCGCCCGCTCGGCCAATGCGGTAAATATGGCCACTACCGGCTTAGAATTAGTGGCGCGGCGAAGCTGGTCGCATACGGATGTAATCATCGGATTCAACACCCTGGCTAAATCTGCCGATTACCGCGGTTCTGCAATTGATGCTAGTTTCTATGCGTTGAACTATGCGCGGTATCGGCTTACCGCGGCCCTCGTCCACCGCTTTAATCGTGAATGGGAATTGCGCCTCGATAATGCTGCACGGCTGCAAGCGGATAACGCGCTCCGTCTGATCGGTGGGGATGAAACGTTGATTAGTTCTTGGGGCATATCTTACCGACCTAGAGCGTTTTCACGCGCTCGCGTTACCCTAAGGGCAGACAATCTTTGGAATAGTAATTATCAAGAAGTGCCCGCGGTTACAGCGGCCCCACGGCTCATTTCAATCGGGCTTACTTACGGTTGGTGAACGTGTCGGTTTGACATCCGCGGCGGTGCGGAGTGTTTGCGTGACATGCGCAATCATCCGTTCTTGGACGCCGCTTTCTTGCCTGCTTGGTCTACTCTACAAGCGGAACACATTGTGCCGGATATTACCTTGGCGGTGAGCCGAGCCGAGGCGGCGATTGCGGCAATTGCTGGGAGCGAGCTCACGCAGTTGACTTACGCTTCGACGTTTCTGGCGCTCGAGCGTGCGACGGAAGAATTAAATGTAGCTTGGGCCAAGGTGGGACATCTGCAGGCAGTTTCAGACGCCGCTCCTCTGCGAGAAGCCTACAACGTGGTGTTGCCCAAAGTTTCGGCTTTTTACGCCGGCATCCCGCTCAATCCGGCCTTGTGGCAGCGACTCCGCACGTTTGGCGAGACGCCAGAGGCGCGTGCGCTTACAGGAGTGCACCGTCGCTTGGTCGACGAAACATTAGCCGACTTTCGCCAGGCCGGAGCGGATCTACCGGCCGAACCCCGCGCTCGTCTCGAGGCTATCCAGGCTGAGTTGGCTCAGCTTACGCAGCGCTATGCGGAAAACGTGCTTGATGCGACCAACGCGTGGCAACTCGTGGTGGAAGACGAACGGCGTTTAGTGGGATTGCCCGCACATGCCATCGCTGCGGCGCGGCGAAATGCTGGGGCAAAAAATCTTGGATCCGAGGAGTGCCCACAGTGGCGATTTACGCTGCACATGCCCTCGCAGGAGCCTTTCATGACGTATCTGGAAGATGCTGATTTAAGAAGAGAAATGTGGACAGCCGCGGCGGCGGTGGGAGCGCACGCACCACATGACAACACGGAGTTAGTGAAACGTATTCTTGCCTTGCGCGCTGAAAAAGCAGCGGTGCTTGGGCAGACGCATTTTGCGGACCTCGTATTGGCGCGTCGCATGGCCAAGACGGGGGCGTGCGCGGTGGCTTTTCTGGAAGATTTTCAACAGCGCGCCCGATTCGCTTTTGCCCGAGAAAATCGCGAGCTGGAAGAATTCAAAGCGCGCCAAACTCATGCAAAAATCGCCGCGCCGCTGGCGCCTTGGGAGATCGCATTTTGGTCGGAGCAGCTTAGGCGAGAACGGTACTCATTTGATGAAGAAATTTTGCGACCCTATTTTCCCGTCGGGCGCGTTATTGCGGGATTGTTTGAATTAGTGCAGCGCATTTTTGGACTCCGCGTCCAAGAGGGCGTCGCAGGTACGGTGGAAACGTGGCATCCCGAAGTGAAATTTTATGAGATGCATGATGCGCGCGGGCGCCACGTCGGTTCTTTTTATGCTGATTGGCATCCGCGTGAATCGAAGCGTGGCGGTGCCTGGATGGGTTACCTGATCACCGGCGGGCCTACGCCGCAAGGAGCTCGCGCCCCGCACCTTGGTTATATTTGTGGTAACCTTACGCCGCCATCATCAGATCGTCCTGCTCTATTAACGCACCGCGAAGTGGAGACGGTGTTTCATGAATTTGGCCATTTACTGCATCACTTGTTGGGTGAAGTGGAAATCAAGTCGCTCAACGGTGTAAACGTAGCATGGGATTTCGTGGAACTGCCTTCGCAGATAATGGAAAATTGGTGCTGGGAGCGCGCGAGCCTTGATCTGTTTGCGCGTCACCACGAAACCGGGGCGACAATTCCAGATGAGGTTTTCCAGAAAATGACTGCGGCCAAAAAATTTCGCGCCGCATGTGCGACGATGCGGCAGGTGGCTTTTGCAAAAATGGATTTGCTTCTACACATGCGATCCGGTGGCTGGCCCAATGAGGCTGATCTTGAATCCACGGCGCGAGCTTTGGTCGAGGATTGTCTCGTACCGACGGTGCCACCGGCACCCACAATCTTAAAACGCTTTAATCATCTTTTTTCGGACCCCGTTGGTTACGCCGCTGGATACTACTCTTACAAGTGGGCGGAGGTACTCGATGCCGATGCGTTTTCGCGTTTCAAAAAAGAAGGGCTGTTCAACGCGAAGGTTGGCCAAGAGTTCGTGGAAAAAATCCTTAGTCGCGGCAATTCAGGGGATCCCCTAGAATTATTCAGAGCGTTTATGGGGCGAGATCCTGATGTTGCGGCCCTGTTGGAGCGGAGTGGTTTGGCGAGCTGACGGCAAAAAAGGTTCGCACCCGAGGCGGTGCTCGCGCAACACATCCGGACCATGATTATCGCTGATCTCGCTAAGCTTCCTGGAGGTACTTTTCCCGCGCGTCGCTGGGGCCGTGGTCTCGTCGGCCAACTAGGCCAGCCGATTGCCGCCAAAGGTTTTTCTATGGGCTATTCCATACTCGAGCCGCGAGGCGGCCAGGTCCCATGGCACAACCAAGAGCAGGAGGAGGTTTATTTTATTGTTCAAGGGGAAGGTGAGATTTGCGTCGGTTCCGAGCGCAGCCCGATCAAAGCAGGTCAGGCGGTATTTATGCCGCCGACCGTGTTTCACCAACTGACGAACACCGGCGATGAACCTATGCACATGATTTATGTGTATTGCCCCGGCGGAGATGTCGCGCACTGGCGCCAAGAGCTCAACGGCACGTTGCCCAAAGCGGGCGAGGGTGCAATTCCGCCGTTGCCCGAAGGCGCACAGCCTCAGTGCACCAAGAAACCCGAGTGAGCGTATGATATTCGCCTGGCTGCAGTGGCGTTAACCGCGCCACTGGCTGGGTGTGCGACCAGTTTGCTGGCGAAACCAGCGACTAAAATAATTGGGGTCTTCGAAGCCTGTCTTTGTTGCGGCTTCGGCTACACTCGAGCTGGAACGCAGCGCGTTTTGGGCCTCTGCAAGTCGTACCCGGTGGCGCAGTGCGCGAAGCCCGATACCGGATTCACGTTTTAGTTTTCGGCTCAAGTGATCAGGGTGATAGCCTAGATCGCGTGAAATTTTTCCGAGACGAGCTGGACGCCGCACGTGTTCGCTCAGTTTTTCGAAGAGCGTGGGGGTAGATTTCGGTTCGGCGGGAGAGTGGGCGAGTAGCCGCGCGACCACTGAAAGTATGGAGGGATAATCTCCGAGTGTGAGACGACCTTTGCGAGGGACACGGGCGAGTTGGGCGTGTAATTCGTTGAGGGTCGCGGGGGATAACGTGCGATGGGCGGCTCGCACCCGACCCGAGTCTTCGAGTTCGAAATCCAAGACCAAACAAAGCGGGCGACTACGGCCTGCGACCGAAAAACCATGCGCAGTACCGGCGGGAATTACAAACAGATCGCCGGCCCGCGCTCGGCGCCGTCGATCTTTTACGGTCTGCACGCCTTCGCCCGATAGATATAGGATAAGCTGAGCGTAATCATGGCCATGTGGGGCGACTTCCGCGTCGCGGTGCCGGTTTAATTGGAGTTTCCGTAGTACGAAATCCAGTGCGTGGATTTCAATTTTTTGAACAAGAAGCGGTTGCCAGGCCAGCATAAGATCGGTTTCGTGCTATCAAAAGTCGGTTCCGTACTAACGCAAGTGCGGGCTTTGGGCTAAAGTGATCTTTTACCCGCAATTAAATCCCTCCTCAGCACACACTCCATGACTACACACAAAGTCGGTATCATTATGAATGGCGTCACCGGACGCATGGGCACCAATCAGCATCTGCTGCGCTCCATCAAAGCCATCATTGACCAAGGCGGCATCAAGCTCGGCGATTCAGAAGTGATCATGCCCGATCCGATTTTAATCGGTCGCAGCGAGAGTAAGCTTGCCGCGCTCGCCGCTCGTGCTGGGGTGAAACGTTATTCAACCAATCTCGACGCGGCGTTGGCTGACGCGGGCAACCAAATTTATTTCGATGCGACTCTGACCGGTCAGCGTCCGGTCGGCGTGCGCAAGGCGATCGCTGCCAAAAAACACATCTACTGTGAGAAACCCTCGGCGACGACCTCCGCTGAAGCCTTGGCGCTTTACAACGAAGTCACAGCCGCTGGTCTCAAAAATGGCGTCGTTCAGGACAAGCTCTGGCTGCCGGGTTTGTTGAAACTTAAGTATCTGATCGATACTGGATTTTTCGGAAAAATCCTCTCCGTTCGCGGCGAATTCGGCTATTGGGTTTTCACCGGAGAGAACGATAAATTACAGCGTCCTTCCTGGAACTACCGCAAGGAAGATGACGGCGGTATCATCGTGGATATGCTCTGTCACTGGCAGTATGTGATCCAGAATCTTTTCGGCGAAGTGAAGTCGGTTTCCTGCCTTGGTGCGACTCACATTCCGCAGCGTTGGGACGAAGCAGGTAAACCCTACAAGTGCACGGCGGACGATTCGGCTTACGCTACTTTCGAACTCACCAATGGGGTAATTTGTAATTTCAATTCTTCTTGGGCGGTTCGCGTGAGGCGTGATGATTTGCTGACGCTCCAAGTTGACGGTACCAATGGCAGCGCGGTGGCCGGTTTACGTAACTGCGTGATTCAGCATGGTTCGATGACACCACGTTGCGTGTGGAGCCCTGATACCGACAGCCCGATCAAATATATGGACGGTTGGGTGACGCAGCCGACTAACGACGTTTTCGACAACGCGTTCAAAGTGCAGTGGGAGTTGTTCCTGAAGCATGTGGTTAAAGGTGATCCTTTCCCCTGGAATCTCTTGCAGGGTGCCAAGGGCGTGCAACTCGCTGAGATCGGCCTGAAGTCGTGGGCGGAGCGCCGTTGGCTCGAAGTGCCTAAACTCGGCTAAGCTGAAGGGGGCCGGGGCAGATTTGCCCGTTTTATTGAAGGAGTCGGATCCAAATTGGATCCGGCTTTTTTTTGCCCCGACTCAACGGGCGACTAGAGTAGAAGAGATTTTGCTGTCGCTGAAATCTGGGAGCGTTTCCTCAAGAATAGACAAGATGCGCTCTTTTTCGTCTGTCTGTAAATACGCGTAACGATCAGACGGGTCGCGTGACCCAAGAGCCGTTTTGAGACGTGCATAGATCCGTGATTTTAACCCCGGTGGAAGAGCGCGGAACACTTCAGAGTAGATAAGATAGCTGCATCGTTGCGCGAAGAGACGGTCGGTGAGTTGGAGGTCGCGTAACGCGTGGCCAGCGCGACTGCGGGGCGCGTTTGGCGCGAAGCTGGCGACAAAGGCCGGGTCGGCGATGATACCCGCCGGTAATGGGGCAGCTTGGCGGAAGAGGAGGTGATCGACGACGTCTTGGACGGCGCCGGAAAAGACACTGCGTACGCTATCGAATGCAGGAGTATCGGTCTGAGGCTCGTGGAAGGCGGTTTGTAGACCGTGCTGGTAATCGATGATGCGGCGAACAGCGAAGGCGGCGTGCGTGAGGCTGTTTTGGACCGACATTTGGTGTTCGCATATCAAAAGTGCTAGCATGTCGCTAGTGGGGCGGAGGTAGCGCGTGGTATCAAAAAATGCGGAGAGTTCCTTTGGTCGCGCGGCGGATGGTTTAAAACGAAGGATCTCGCCTTGCTCGGAGGCGAGGGCGTTGCCGCGATGGGAGGCGGTGCCGTCGTAACCTGTCACATACCAACCGCCCCATCGTTCGGCGAAAGGCGTTTCGTCGTCTACGATTTGGGTGCCGTGACGCAGGAGCGGATCGCCAGCGGCATCGGGGAAGACGGAGCGAACAAATAAGCCTGGAATTTCGCGCACGAACACCCCGCCGTGGCAGCGTAAGCAGTCTGATTCACGTTCGATTTTAGGGGAGGTTTGCTGCGGGCCGGGGAGTGTGAGCGTGTAGAAAACCGGACCAAGTTGTGGGTCGATGGCGGTGACCTCCACAAGCCCACCGGGCACCCAGCCGACGTAAACGGAGTTGGAAAAATAGAGTGCGCGGGGTTGATCGGGGTGGATCCGGGTACGTTGAAAACTCGTGCGCGAGAAGACGAGCATCTGGCTCGCGGGCGAGACCCCGAGTTCGTTAAGTAAGGTGCGCAGCATCTCCAGTTCGGAGCCGGCGAGTTTTATTTCGCCGCGGGTGAGGAGGGATTGGAGGCGCGTGACCGCGTTATTTGGCGCCGTCGCGGAGTAGTAGATAGGCGCGCGTTCGTAGTCGGGCTCGCTCTGGGCATACACAATCGACGTTTGAAGTGTGCTAGCGTATATTAAGATGCTAGGGTAGAGACGTCGCACGGTGCTGGAGCTGAGTTAATCACACGTACTGGGTGAAGCAACTCTGCGCCGCATACTTGCGACCTGCGTTCGAAGGGCAAGTCGCTGCTAAAAACGAATCGCGCGGTTTCGCGCTTAGTTTCGCGGAGATTATTCCTCGGGGAGTGGCTGATCCTTGGTCTCGGGCAGTAGCGGAAGGACGAGTATGCCTAGGAGCAACACGAAGCTTACGGTGAGGCCAGCGGTGCGAAAGCCCTCGATATTGCCGCCCAAGCTTTTGGTGATTTGGCCAATGGTGAAGGGCGCAGTGGCGGCGGCGAGTCGGCCAAAGTTGTAGCAGAAACTTGTTCCGGTCGCACGCAGGCTCGTGGGGAAAAGTTCGGGTAAATAGATCGCATATACTGCAAATACGCCAAGCTGGCCGAAGCCCATCAGTGGGATCATCCAGAAAATGTCACTGAATTCACGGAGACCTTTGAAGACGAGCACGGTCGAGGCGAAGGAGAGGAATAGGGCGAGAGCGAAGGCGAACTTACGGCCCTTGACTTGAGCGAGTTTGGCCATCGCGGTCATGCCAAAGAATGCGCCGACATTCTGCATAAGCAGCGCGACGGAAGTCCAAAAGGCTTTCTCGCTGGCCAGTTTTTCAGCGGAAATACCGGAGTTCTTGAGATGCTCGGTCACAACGGAGGAGACGATCGTGGGGTGAAAATTGCCGATGCCCCACAGACCGATGATGCCCGCGCTGCAGAGCGCTAGGCCAGCCCAAGCGTGTTTGCGCCAGCGTGGGTGCGAGAGCAGTGCGCCGTAGGAGCCGAATTTAATGCCGGAGATTTTTCCAGCCGCTTTGGCGTCGACCCATTTTTGCGGTTCTTTGAGTTTCGCCAAAATGAAGACGCACAGAAAGGCCGGTGTGGAGCCGACCAAGAACATGGCCTGCCAGGTGGTAAGACCGCCGGGGAGCAGGTGGTGAGCAGCGAGGGCAGCGATGCCCATACCGATAAGGGCGGCACTGATGTTGCCGATGCTGGAGAGGGACTGGAGCAAACCGAGGGCGGGTGCGCGGGTTTTGTCGGGCACAGTGTCAGCGACCAGGGCGACCGCTAGACCGAAGACGCCGCCTACACCCATGCCGGTGAGGAAGCGGTAGACGCAGAAATCAAAAAAACCGGTGGAGAGAGCACTCAGACCGGTAAATACCGAATAGAGTAGGACTGAGAGGGTGAGGATCTTGGCGCGGCCGTAGCGGTCGCCCATCGCCCCGAAGAGCAGGCCACCAACGGCCCAGCCAACAAGAAACACTGAAGTGGTGTAGGAACCGAATTCGGCTACTTTGGATTTATCGGGTAGCAGTTGCTCCATCGCGGCACCGCGGCCGAGATTGAAAAATTGCTGATCCATGCAGTCAAAGAGCCAAGCGAGAGAAGCGACGGAAAAGACGAACCAGTGGTGGCTCGTCATTAGTTTATACCATGGTTGTTGGGCGGAGGAGGTGGGTGGGGTCGTTGACATAGAAAGAAAAATTAAAGGCGCACAGGTTGGCCGGATTGGGCGGAGCGATAAAGGGCGAGAATGAGGGCGACGGCTTTACGAGCTTCGGGACCGTCGACCTTAAGGGAGTCACCGTTTCGGATGGCGGCGACCAAATTCTCAATTTGCCGTAGATGGCCTTGATGACTCATCGCGCCAGGCGAGCCTGCGCCGGAGCGCATGGAATCATCTGCTTTGGCGGCTAGGATGGCCTCATCACCGGCTTGGGCGGCACGGAAATCCCAGCGGATTATACGATCGTCCTCTAGCACGATGGAACCATTTTCACCGCAGAGTTCGATGCGCCGGGCCCAACCTGGATAAGCGGCGGTGGTCGCCTCGATGGTGCCGAGCGCTCCACCGGGATAACGTAGCGTGGCCACGGCGGTGTCTTCGACTTCAATACCCGTGTGCACGCGGCGAGTGTTCCAGGAAAATACTTCCGCTGGAAGGCCGGCGAACCATTGCAGTAGATCGATGGCGTGAATGGCCTGATTGATGAGCGCGCCACCCCCATCGAGAGCGAATGTGCCGTGCCAACTATCGGCGTAGTACGATGGAGTCCGTTGCCATTTCACGTAAGCGCTGGCCAGAGTCAGTCGACCTAGGCGGCCGGCGGCGACCGCGGCTTTCACCGTGCGGGCGCCTTCGCCGAAACGTGCTTGGAATATCGGCATTAATTTTACACCGGTGGCGGCGACGCCATCTAGGAGTTGATCCATGCGCGCGAGTGTGATCTCGATGGGTTTTTCAATGACGATGTGCTTGCCGGCGCGGGCCGCGGCTAACGTGGGTTCGAGGTGGGCGCCGCTTGGTGTAGCGATGCATACGGCGTCAAGATCGGGGCGGGCTAAAAATGCCGCGAGATCGTGCGTGCTAAAAATATCCGGACCGTAATTTGCAGCGAAGGCTCGGGCTTTAAGGGCGTCTCGCCCGCAAACGGCGACGAGTTTGGCCCCGGCGGCATCAGCGATTGCGCGGGCATGGAAATCGGCGATAAGACCGAGTCCGATGATGCCAAAGCCGAGGGGAGCTGGAGATGCCATTTAGGGTGAAGATTGAGACGTGATCTAATGAGAGACAGGTTAAAATATATTTTTCTTAGCGGTTTATGGCGGGCAAGACCGAAGCCTTGGTTTTAAAATTCCGTTGCCACGGGGCGGTGACTCGATCTTCGCATGGGACTCATGAGCGCAGGTATCACTATGAAAGTTATCGCCGCCCAAGCTGGGGTGACGCAGGCGACGGTTTCGATGAGCCTCGCCAACCACCCGCGCATTTCGGCGGCGACGAAGAAACGTATTCAGGAACTGGCGCGGAAGCTGGGTTATCAACCCAATCCTTATGTGGCGACGTTGATGCGCGTACGCCGGCAAGGGCGGGAACTCACCCATAAACCGGTTTTGGCTCTGGTCGGTGCTTTCAACTCGGTAGATGGCTGGAAAAAACATGCTGCGCTTACGATTCAGCACTTGCGCTCCGGTGCGATAGAGCGGGCGACCTTGCGCGGATATCGCCCCGAGGAGTTTTGGCTGCATCGCGACGGCATGTCGAATGAACGGTTTAGCGAAATGCTCCGTGCTCGCGGAATTCAAGGTGTGTTGATCAGCCCGCTAGCGGACGGGGCGGCGCTGCCAGCGTTGAACTGGGAATATTTTTCAGCCGTGAGTCTGAGTGTGCCCCAACCGGCGCTGACGGTGACGACGGTCTGCAACGACCACTATTTTTCGAGCCTGCAAACGGCGCGCGAATGCCATCGGCGTGGTTACCGTCGAATTGGTTTGGTGCTAAGGCAGATGCATCAGTTGCGTTTCCAAGGTCGGTGGCAGGCGGGGACGTTGATCGCGCCCGAGATGTTTCCAGGGATCGAGCTGACGCAGCCGCTCTATGTCGAAGATTTGAACGATGAGGTGGCTATTTTCCGTTGGTTAAAAAAGGAAAAGCCCGATGTATTAATTTCGCCCGCGGGTGAAGGCTTGTTGGAATTATTAACGCGGCGTGGTTGGCGTGTGCCACATGATATCGGCGTGGCTTCTCTCGCTTGCACTCGCCGTGGGCATCCGTGCAGCGGGGTTTACCAAAATGGTCAACTTATCGGCGCGACCGCGGTGGATACCTTAATTAGTCTAGTTGAGCGCTATGAACGTGGCCTGCCCGCGCAGGCGACGACACTCATGATTGAAGGCCTGTGGAACGAGGGTAAAAGTCTCCGATCGCTACGGTGACGTATCGCCGCGCAAGTTCGTTGCTCAAGCCCAGGAGGGGATTCTGTTTAAAGCGATAACATCTGTGGGCAAAGCTCGACGCCGTGCCCCAAGTCTGAACTGTTTTGTGCACTATGCTCGTTCATACTGTCTACTTCTGGCTTAAATCTGATCTGACTCCGGCGCAACGCGCCGAGTTTCGCTCCAGCGTCGAGACGCTTGGCACTATTCCTTCCGTGTCGCAATTTTTCTGTGGCACTCCCGCCGGTGTCCCGGATCGTCCAATTATCGATAAAAGTTTCTCGGTCGCGATCACGGTCGTCTGCAAAAACGTGGCTGCACACGACGCTTACCAAGTGGACCCTATCCACCTAGCTTTTATCGCGAAGTGCAAAGCGTACTGGGAGCGGGTGCAGATTTACGACGCAGAATAAGACGGTTCATTTGCTTATGAAAACCACCCCTGTGACGCGTCGTGTTGCCCTCGGTCAACTGGGCGCGTTACTGGCGGCGGGTTTGTGGCCGGGAACGTTGTGCGCACAGCCCCAAGCGACAGCGGCGGCTCGAGTGCGTTTTGCTGTGCTCAACGATTTTCACCACGAGAGCACAGAATGCGACGGTTGGTTCGAGACGTTGTTTTGCGCGGTCACAGCTCACCCAGACGTAGCGTTTATCGCTGGGTTAGGGGATCTCGCCAATAAAGGTAAATTGGAAAGCCTCGCGGCGGTTAAGCGTATCGCGGCTATGGTGCACGTGCCTTTTTATCCTGTGCCCGGAAATCATGACAATGATCTCGAGCAAACGACACGGCTGTACGCGGATGTTTTTCCTAATCGGCTAAATTATTCTTGGGTGGAATCGGGCTGGCAGTTTGTGGCGCTCGATACGACTGACGGTAATAAATGGAGCGATACCACCGTGCGGCCGGAGACGTTGGCGTGGTTGAAGCAAGAATTACCGAAACTTAATCCGCATCGGCCGACGGTGTTGCTCACGCATTTTCCGCTTGGCGCTGGTGCAAAATATCGACCGCTCAACGCTGAGGCGGTTTTAGCACCGTTTGTGGAGTTCAATTTGCGCGGAGTGTTTTCAGGCCATTATCATGGCGTCACTAAAGTACCGCATGGCTCGATCGAGTGCGTGACGAATGTCTGTTGCTCGCGCGTGGGCAAAAATCACGACGGCACCGCAGCCAAGGGTTACTATGTCTGCACTGGTGGCGCCGACGGAAAGTTGACGCGCGAGTGGTTCGCTTTTGCGAGCTAAGGTGCGCCGTTGTCCGCGGAGATTATTTAACGAGAAAGGCTTTGTAGAGGCCGGCTTGGGCGGGGGCGAAACGACCTTGGATGAAGACGCCATCGTCGCGGCTTTCTTCGAATTGGACGTGGCCGGTAGCGTGGAGTTTGGCGATGACGTCGTAGCGCGTGTGCGGCACGAGCAGTTCCACTGCATCGAGGGCGTCGGCGATTTGCTCGAGGCAGGCAGCAATGAGTTGATCGAGATTTTTTCCGGAACGAGCTGAGATAAATAGGGCTTGCGGCGCTATGATATGGGCGCGGTTGAGGGCAGCTTCATCGGCGGCGTCTACTTTATTGAAAACGGTGATGATGGGCTTGTCGACGGCACCGAGTTCTTTGAGGACGGCGAGGGTTGTCTCGTGGTGTTGGGCGGCGTTGGGGTTGGCGACGTCGAGAACGTGGATTAGGAAATCGGCAAGGATGACTTCTTCGAGTGTGGCTTTGAAGGCCTCGACCAGGCCGTGGGGAAGGCGTCGGATAAAACCGACGGTGTCGGTGACGAGGAGTTTTTGGTTACCACGCAGATGCAGCTGGCGGGTCGTGGGGTCGAGGGTCGCAAAGAGTTTGTTTTCGGCGAGAACGGATGCGCCGGTGAGGGCGTTTAGCAGGGAGGATTTGCCGGCGTTGGTGTAGCCGACGATGGCGGCGGTAGGGACGGGAACGCGTTGGCGGCGTTGACGCTGGGTGGCGCGTTGTTTGCGGACGTCGATGAGTTCGCGTTTGAGGGCGACGATGCGGTCGTTGACGAGCCGGCGGTCTTGCTCGAGCTGGGTTTCGCCTTCCCCGCCCATGCCGCCGGAGCCGCGTTGGCGCGAGAGATGGCTCCAGGCGCGAGTGAGACGCGGAAGGGAGTATTCCATTCGCGCGAGCGCGACTTGGAGGACAGCTTCGCGGGTCTGGGCTCGGTCGGCGAAGACTTGGAGAATCACTTCCTGACGGTCGATGACGGCCAGTTCGGATAATTTTTCCCAGTTGCGTTGTTGGGCAGGCGTGAGGGCTTCATCGAAGACGATGACGTGGCAGCCCTCCGCTTTGGCGAGTTCGATGAGTTCTTTGGTTTTGCCGCTGCCAAGGAGAGTGGCTGGGGTAGCAGTACGGAGCTGGACGAGTTCGGTGCGGACGACTGTGAGCTTCAGATTTTCGACCAGTTCGGTGAGTTCATCGAGGAGCTCTGCGCCTTCGCCGGCGGCCATATCTTTAGTCTGAACGCCGACGAGAAAGGCGCGTTCGATTTTTTCAGGGCGTTTGTCTTCGAGAAAATTGGCCATCAGTTGGTGTTACGCTAAGAGATTACACAGGGCGCGCCGAGATTCAAATGGCGGCGGTAATACGGCGCTGCGCCAGCGGCTAAATGGGCTGATCGCTCAGGGCGCGAAAAGCACGCAGACGGATTGGGCTACGGAGCTGGTGCCGGGCAGAAGGGTGAGTTTGCCGCTGGCCGGATCGACGCGGAAGGTGCTGACGGTGTCGGAACCTTGGTGGGCGCAGACGAGCCAGGTGCCGTCGGGGCTGAGGGCGAAGTTGCGTGGTGTTTTGCCGCCGCAGGGAACGATTTCGATGAGGGTGAGGGCGCCGCTCTGTGGCGTGATGGCGTAGACGGCGAGGCTGTCGTGGCCTCGATTGGAGCCGTAGAGGAAACGGCCGTTGGGGTGGACTCGTAGTTCAGCGGTGGTGTTGGTGTCGCCGACGTAATCGAGTGGAAGCGTAGGGACGCGTTGAAAGGGCGTGAGGGTGCCAGTGGCGCTTTCGTAGTGGCTGGCTGTCACGGAGCCGTCGAGTTCGTCGATGACGTAAAAGTATTGTCCGTCGGCGGAGAACTTGGCGTGACGCGGGCCGGTGCCGGGCGTGAAGCTACTGAACGGCGTGGCCGCAGGTTGAAGGGTTCCGTGGGTGGCATCGACCGCGTAGTGGTAGACGCGATCTTGGCCGAGGTCGCAGACGTGAACGTAGCGGTTGTCAGGAGAAAATGTCGCGGAGTGGGCGTGGGGTTTGTCTTGGCGTTTGGCGTTGGGACCGAGTGGGCCGGTGTGTTGAATGAAGCTTTGGCGCGGGCCAAGGCGGCCATCGGCGAGCAAGGGGAAGGAACTAACTTGGCCGCCACCGTAACTGACAGCGACGAGGATTTGGCCTGTGGCATCGACGGCGGCGTGGCAAAGCGAGTCAGCGGTGATCTCGCGGTTAAGCAAAGTCAGGGCGCGGGTGCTGGAATTGATCGCGTAAGCGCGGACGGCGCCACCGGCTTTACCATCGGGGTGTTTGGTTTCTTCGATGGCGTAAAGCACGCGGCCGTTGGGATGTAGCGAGAGCCAGGAAGGGTTAGTCAATTCTGCGGCGAGGGTCGGAGTAGAGAGAGCCCCGGTTTTGGCATCGAGTTGGGCGGAGTAGATGCCGCGGCTCGTGGTGCGCGTGTAGGTGCCGAGGTAGAGATTGTGCAGGGAGGGAGTCACAGCGGACATGAGAAGAGTTGAGAATAAAAATAGGGCAAAATGAAGAACGATAAGCGGGCGTTGGCGAGGGGTGGGCATGGGGCAGAGAGATCAGATGCACGTGCCCGAGGTGGCGGGCTCACGGCCGGCGATGCGGCGGAGATTTTCGGCGGTGACGCGGGCAATTTCTGTGAGGGCCTCGTGTGTTAGGAAAGCTTGGTGCGAGGTGATCAAGACGTTGGGGAAAGTAAGCAATCGGGAAAGTTCGTCGTCAGCGAGGACTCCCCCCGAGAGGTCTTCAAAAAATACGCCCGCTTCTTCTTCGTAGACGTCGAGGGCTACGCCCCCTATCTGGCCGGATTTAAGCGCTGCGATGAGCGCGGCGGTATCGATCAGGCGACCCCGGCTGGTGTTTACCAAGACACTCGCGGGTTTCATCAAGGCGATCGTCTGAGGGTTGATCAAGTGATGGGTGGAAGGAGTCAGGGGGAGGTGGAGCGAGATGATGTCGCTGGAGTAGAGAAGTTCATTTAACTCCACGTAGGCGATTTCGTGCGTCGCGGCCCAAGTTCCATCGGGTGCTGGGTCGCAAGCGAGCACCCGCATGCCGAAGCCGCGTAGGATTTGCGCTGTGAGTCGGCCGATTTGGCCCGTTCCGATGATGCCGGCGGTCTTACCGTAGAGATCAAAGCCGACGAGGCCTGCGAGGGAGAAATTAAGTTCGCGCACTCGGTTATGGGCGCGCGGAATTTTGCGGATGAGAGCTAAAAGCAGGGCGATGCTATGTTCGGCGACCGCATGGGGTGAGTAAGCGGGAACGCGGGTTACGGTGAGGCCGAGTTCACGGGCGGCCGTGAGGTCGATCTGGTTGTAACCGGCGCAGCGTAATGCGATGTGGCGCACACCGACCGCGGCCAAGCGTTCTAGGGTGGGGCGGTCGGCTTGGTCGTTAACGAAGATGCAGACGGCATCTGCGCCCTGAGCCAGTGCAGCGTTATCGGCGTTGAGTCGAAATTCGTGAAATCGACAGGTAAAGCCTGCGGCAGTGGCGGCAGGTCCGAGATAGTCGCGGTCGTAGGGCTTGGTATCGTAGACGGCGACGAGGGGCATGGCTGGATCAGTCCGCGAGGGCCTGCTTAAAATGACGGCGACACATGGCGACGTAGCGATCGTTGCCGCCAATCTCAATCTGGGCGCCTTCGCGGACGGCTTTACCCTCGGCTCCGAGACGCACGTTCATGGTGGCTTTGCGGCCACAGTGACAGATGGTTTTCAGCTCGGTGAGATCATCGGCGAGGGCGAGGAGGGCGCCGCTGCCGGCAAAGAGTTGTGCTTGGAAATCGGTGCGTAGGCCGTAGCAGAGAACGGGGATGTCCAGTGTGTCGGCTACATCGGTGAGCTGTTCAACTTGGGCTCGGGTGAGAAACTGGGCTTCGTCTACGAGGACGCAGGCGACGGGGGCAGTGGCGTGTTCGTGGCGGACGCGATTGAGGATGTTATCGGTCGGCGTGAGCACTTCGGCGGGTGATTCGAGGCCGATGCGGGAGCGGACGCGACCGAGACCGGCGCGGGTGTCGATCGCGGGCACGAAGACGAGGGTGCGCATGCCGCGTTCTTGATAGTTATAACTTGATTGTAAAAGAACCGTGGATTTACCGGCGTTCATCGCCGAATAATAAAAGTAGAGCTTGGCCATACGTGGATCAGATTGGTTGAGCTAGGGCTGGCTGGCCAGAACGGTTTCGGGTGGGTAGCGTGTTCAAGCGGGTGGCATGTCGTCGCTTGAGCTAGCCGGCTGGTCTAGGGCGAGCCCGGCATTGGTGCGACTTATGTAGGGTCTTGTGTATTATAAGTTGTTATTTAATATATTTTTATAATAAGTATTGTAAAAAATAACACCAAGTGATGTAAATTCCAACATGTACCGAAGGAATATTCTAGAAAACGTAACCGAGAGCATCCGGTTCAGTCCGGTAACGCTCGTCAACGGCGCGCGGCAAACCGGCAAAAGTACATTCATTAAAACCTCCTTCGTTGACGCCGGAAGTTTCTCTTATGCGACTCTGGACGACCTGAACCTATTAAGGCTGGCTAAGAGCGAGCCGATCACCTTCCTGACGCAGCAAAAAGAACGTGCGGCCATTGACGAAATTCAGCGCGTTCCGGAACTGCTTTTACCGTTAAAGAAGGTGATCGACGATGCTCGGGCTACTCGCCGATTTTTGCTAAGTGGGTCAGCCAACATCCTGACACTACCGAAACTATCAGAGTCTCTGGCGGGCCGGATGGAGATTCACACTCTTTGGCCACTTTCCCAAGGGGAAATTCGTGGGCAAAAGGAGCGTTTCGTGGACTTTGCCTTTTCTGAAGAGAGTCCGCCCAGGCCCCAAGCATTCTCTCAAGCTGATTATTTGCAGGCCATGGTTTTTGGAGGCTATCCTGAAGCTCTCGCCCAAATGAAAGCCGGCCGGGGGCCTGACTGGTTTAAATCCTACGTAACCACCCTGCTGCAGCGCGATATTCAGGATATATCGCGGATTGAGGGATTGAGCGAGCTACCGAACTTACTGGATATCATCGCGGCGCGCGCGGGAAACCTGATTAATTTCACCGACATAGCGCGAGCGACCAAGCTCAATGCCGTTACGCTCAAGCGCTACTACACGCTTTTAGAAATGGTGTTTCTCGTGGTGGAAGTGCCGGCTTGGGGAAGGAACCTAGAGAAGCGGCTGGTAAAAAGCCCGAAGGTTTTCATCAACGACAGCGGTCTACTTTGCTACCTTAGGGGACTCAACGTGCAGGCGCTGGAAAAAGAACGCGGGCTGCTAGGCAGCGTGCTCGAAAATTTTGTAGTGATGGAGTTAACCAAACAACTTGGCTGGGCCTCGATGCGCTGTGGACTGCTGCATTACAGGGACCATCAGGGCAACGAAGTGGACACGGTGTTGGAAGCGGCCGATAAGCGGGTCGTAGGCGTAGAAATCAAAGCTTCGATGGATGTGAATCCGTCGGACTTTAATGGCTTACGCTCTCTTGCCCTAAACGCGGGCCAGCGATTCCACCGCGGTTTTTTACTGTATACGGGCAATGAGGTCATCCAGTACGACAAGAACCTCTGGGCCGTACCAGTAGCCTCGTTGTGGCTTTAATGCCTGAATGAGGAGGACTCGGCTCCGTCAATCCGTCGCTTCAGTTTCCGGCAGCCACCAGGCCCAAATTGTCGCTGCCGCACCGACTAGACTGACACATAATAATGAGATGCGGAAATCTCCGACGGGGACTAGTAACCCGAAAATGATCGAAGCGGCCGCGGCCGCGATACGGCCAATATTGTAGCAAAACCCTGCGCCTGTGGTGCGAAGTAACGTCGGGAAAAGCGGTGGTAGATACATGGTAAAGAGTCCAAAGACTCCGCCAAAAAATCCTCCGATAGGTAGCCAAAACCAAGCGAGGGCGGTAAAATCTCGTGGCACGATGAAGGCGCCAAAGATCGCGAGCGTGAGTCCTAAAAACATACCCGAAATTGCGCGACGGTTACCAATACGAAGCGCTAACCAGCCCGCACCGAAATTGCCCAAAATCGACGCAAAATTAAACGCGAAAAACGCCGCCGACACTAATTGAGTTGTCTCTCCGGTAGGGGTGTGGGCGTCCACCAACAGTTTGCGCAGATGTTGAGTCTGCCAAAATAACATCAACCACCACGCCGACAAACCCAGCGCGCACACCGCACTGGTCTGTAACGTAATCTTCCGGACGGAACCTCGAAACAAATCCATCGCGCCGGGTTTCG
>CANHAH010000036.1 GCA_947458705.1 Opitutia bacterium
CCCGCTCAAAAAAGAAGGTAACAAGCGCTTGCCACCGGACAAATTTCGCGTGCTCGCTCACGTTGATAAAAACTCCCGCACTTTTGTGCGTATCGAAGCGACTTTGCGCGAACCCATGCGTGCTGCGCTCGTCGTAAAAATTAAATCAGGTGAAGGCTCGATCGATTTTGCCCGCGTCGATCCCCAATTTGCCCCAGCCCCCGTCGCGTTGCGCGGCACGGGATTGTATTCGATTCTCTTTGTGCCTGGTGGCCGTAGTTACGAGGCCACGCATACCGAGTTTAAGCGCGTGAAGCCTTACGGCGACCGTTTTGGCGTCCAGATCGGGACGATGAAGACCATTGATTTTTAAGCGCTTTGGTTTCGCCCAATCCTACGCCGCGCGCTGCGCTGCGTCTTGGCGCTCGCGCTCCATCCCGAGTCGCCTTAGAAAATTTTCTGCGACTTTTCGCTGCGCCACTGTGTTGTGCACATGAACGATGAACCTCCCGTGCCAACTTCACCCTCGGGTCTAATACCCCCGAACGACTTCACGACGTTTATGCGCGATTACCAAGACATGGTCTTCAGCACTGCTGCCCGCATAACCGGCAACGCGACTCACGCCGAAGATATTGCGCAGGAGGTTTTCCTGAAGGCCTTTCAACATTTTGGTATGCTTAATACCAGCCCCTCTGCCGGGGGTTGGTTAAAAACGGTCACGACCAATCTCTCGCTCAATCATCTCACGCGTTATCGCAACCGCTGGCGCTTTTTCTCTGAACTCCGGCGTGATGATGCTGCCCATACATCTGATGGCCCGGAAATAAAATTCGCTGCCCCGGATGATTTTTTCAACACCATGGACGCCGATGAACGCCGTGTCCTCGTCGAACGCGCACTCGATGAACTCCCTTCGCATCAACGCGTCCCACTTGTCCTTTTTCATTTTGAGGCGATGCCCTACGACGAAATCGCCCAAAAACTCGGCGTGTCTCTGGGCAAAATAAAAACCGATATCCTCCGTGCCCGCGCTGCGCTCGCCAAAATTTTGCTCCGCGCCGACGGCCCCGCCACCGAAACCCTGCTCCCCTGATTGCCGCATCACAGTATGAAAAATCCTGCAAATTCTCTGATTGATCCGAATGAATCATTGGTCACTCGCGTGCTGAGTGAGCAACCACCGCGCCGCGCCCCCGTTAACTTAGAAACCCGCGTCTGGGCGGAGCTCGCACGTCGCGCAGTGCTTCCTTGGTGGCATCAATCGTACGCGTTTTGGCCTGCGCCCATCCGCGTAGTTTTTATCATGTTATCGGCAGTTTTGGCTGCAGGGTGCGTCGCAGGTCTGAGTGTTTTATTCCAGGGCCCGGCGCACAATTTCGCGGCCCGTTTTGCCGCGCAATTTTCTGGCGTGGATCACGCTGTCGATGGGATGGTCGCTAGTTTCAGCACCACTCTGACGCTTTGGCGCGCCGTTCCGCCAATCTGGGTTTACGGAGGTCTGGCGATGTTGGGTGCAGCGTACGGGTTGCTTATCGGCGTGGGCGCCGCGGCTTATCGCACCTTCAACGCACCGCATATGTAATTTTTAATTTAAAAAACTATCGATGTTTATGAAAATCGCTTCTCGCTTCTTGAAAGTTAGCTGGCTCATCGTTTCGTTTTTACTGTGCGTGTGGGCGCTGCACGCGCAGGAATCTGCTGCACCCTTGAGCGAAAAATCTACGCTACGGGCAATCGGTGCCCCGCCCGAATCTGCGAGCTATTCGCTAAGTATTACCCAAGATAAATCGAACGATATTGTTAAAGTTGCCGAAGACATCCGTGTCGCCGAGGGCAAAAAAATCGAAGGCAACCTCGTCGCAGTGATGGGTGATATCGTGATCGACGGTATTGTGCTAGGCGATGTCACTGCCGGCCTGGGTAATATTAAAATCGGCCCAAAAGCAGTCGTGGAAGGTAAAGTGAATTTATTTGCCGGTGAACTGCAGCGTGATCCCGGCGCGATCGTACTAGGCAAAATTACTAAGGAAGATTTCGGTAGTAAGCTTCACCTGCCTGAATCGTTGCAAGCATGGTGGACACATGCGCTAAGTCACGGCGCGTTGCTCGGCGTGGGTCGCGGATTGGGTTGGTTGCTAAAACTCGCGTTTGCCGCGCTCGGGTTTTACGCGTTGCTCGCGCTTGTATTT
The DNA here is from genome assembly GCA_947458705.1 of Opitutia bacterium. Taxonomy (GTDB): domain Bacteria; phylum Verrucomicrobiota; class Verrucomicrobiia; order Opitutales; family Opitutaceae; genus Tous-C4FEB. The sequence goes on from CANHAH010000036.1 coordinate 2,172, forward strand.
CCCGGCGGCATACGGCGCACTGGGGAGGTGTTGATGGAGCGTCCAGCGGTGGTACTGCTTTCCGCATTTCTAACTTTATTGGCGCTGCCCTTTTTCTTTCTGCTACTTTGCATCACGATCATCGGTATTCCGGTGGCGCTGCTGGTTTTACCAGCAACGATCATTTTCGCGGTGTTATTTGGGCAAGCTTCGATTCAAGGGTTTATCGGTCGTCGGGTGCTACGTGAACGCGGTTCGCTATTCGTCGCTGTTGTGCTCGGTAGCTTGATTTTCGGAGTCCTCTATCACGTGCCCGTGATCGGGTTGCTGGCGGCCATGATGATGGGAGCGCTTGGTTTGGGGTCCTCGGTGGCGGCGTTGTTGTCGGTTAAAAAGAAAACAGAATCGACCGCTGCGTCCGTCGCTCCGGCCGCCTCGCCGTTCGTGGCTGCGGGTAGCATTGCGGCCGAGCCGATGGCAACTGCGGTGATGCCCGCATCCGAGGTTTCTTTCGCGCCACCGTTAATCGGTTCGATTACGCCGGCGAGTGCCTTGCCGCGGGCGGGTTTTTGGATACGCATAGCGGCGATGTTCATCGATCTGATTTTAGTCGCGATGATCTGTGGGCCGACGGGTGTTGGCGCGTTTATATTGCCGGCGCTTGCGGCTTACGGTGCGGTGATGTGGAAACTCAAGGGCACGACAATCGGCGGAGTCGTGTGCGGGCTGCGCGTAGTGCGGCTCGATGATCGGCCGCTGGATTGGCCGACGGTGGTCGCGCGTGCGCTGGGATGTTTTCTGTCTTTGGTCGTCTTCGCACTGGGTTTCTTACGCGTGGCCTTCGCGACGGATCGGCAGTCATGGCACGATAAAATCGCGGGCACCGTCGTCGTGCGCGAGCCTAAGGGCTTGTCGCTCGTGTGAACCTAATCAGCGTTGGGGTGGATTCCAAGCGGCGGGGCGGGGTGTCGCCAAAGTGAAGGGCGCGGGATCGTCGAGTTGATTTAATTCGGCGTTGAGCGTCTGCGTCATCGCGGTGACGCGCGCGGCGTGTTCAGGCAACGCGGCGAGGTCGTGGATTTCGTCGGGATCATTCGCGAGATCGAAAAGTTGTGTGCGGTCGATCTGCGGATAACGAATGAGCTTGAAGCGCTTGTCGCGGAGGGCGCGTTGGACTTTTTGATACGCGAAGGTTAGCGAGGTGCGGGCAGGTTTGCGTGGATCGTGCAGCGCGGGGCTTAGGTCGATGCCTTCGTTGGTCTTGGGGCTAGGAACCTGGGTCAAGGCGCCGAGGGTGGGTAGGACGTCATAGAGATAACACAGGGCCTCGGTCGTCGTGTTCGCGGGAACACCGGGGCCGGCGATGATGAGCGGGACACGTAGGGAGTGTTCGTAGAGGTTTTGTTTCCCGATGAGACCGTGGCTGCCGCGGGCGACGCCTGAGTCGGCGGCGAAAATGACGAACGTGTTGTGCGCGGCAGGGGAGGCGTCGAGCGCATCAAGGACGCGGCCTATGAGTTGATCGAGATAGGAAATATAGCGGTAATAATCGGCGAGCATGGCGCGGATGTCGGTGGCGGTTCGCGGCCAGGGGAGTAGTTGCTCGTCGCGGATCGTCATCTCGCCATTGTTGAATGGATGTTGGGCGAGGAAATTGGCAGGGAGCGGAATTTTTTCTGGATCGTAGCGGACGGGAAAATCGGCGGGCACGATGTGTGGATCGTGCGGGCCGTCGAAGGCGAGATAAGCGAAAAATGGGGTTGAGTGGGTTTCTTGGAGAAACGCGATTGTTTCCTCGGCGAAGGTAGCACAGGCGTGTTGGGTTGAAATGGTGGCTGGACCCATTTTGCCATTTTCGAGATTACTGAGCGGCGCCCGAAGCGGATCGGTCATACCACCGGTGAACAGTTGTCGGGCGCGCTGGAAGCTAAGCGGGACAGACGCGGCGGTGTTGTGCCATTTACCGCTAATAAAGGTCGTGTAACCTGCGCGTCCAAATGCGGCGGGCCACGTTTCGTCGCGGGTTAGTTTTTCGTCGATGTGAAATAATGATCGTCCTGAGAGAAGCATCGCGCGCGAGGGCACACAGGTCGCGCCGTTCATTCCGCCCTGCATGTAGGCGTGATTGAAGGCGACGCCACGCCGTGTGAGGCGATCGAGGTTGGGCGTTTGGATGTGAGCGTTGCCAAGGGCGGCGATCGTATCGGCGCGTTGGTCGTCGGCAAAAATGAAGAGCACGTTGGCCGGGGTGGCTGCTACGATGGTGAGACTTATAGTGTAGGCGATAATCAGCAGATTGAGGACATGCAGAAACAAAGTGGAGCTGCGGGACATATTTAAACAGGGGTTTGGCGGTCTCAGTTGCCTTTTTTAGTCATGGGGGTGCGGGCAGTGGGGTTGCCGGACTGCGCTCCTTCGGCTGCGATTTCGATGCAGAGTTTGCGAAGCGTGGCGGTCATGGCGCGGACACGCTCCGGGTGTTTTGTGGCGAGGTTTTGTGTTTCACCGAGGTCGGCGACAAGATTGTAGAGTTCGACTTGCGCTAGCGTTGCGTCGGCTAGGAGTTTCCACGGGCCGTCGCGGAGGGCGAGAGTCCACGGTTTTCCGATGGAAAAATCATACTGCCAATAGAGCGGGTGAGGACGTGCGAGAGGTTGGCCAGCGAAGAGCGGGAGCAAATTTGCGCCATCAAGGGCGCGGTCGATTGGGGGCGTAATTCCGGCTAGCGCGCAGGCGGTGGGTAGGAAATCAAGATTGCAGATGGGTTCGGCGCTGGTGGCGCCGGCGGCCACGTGGCTCGGCCAGCGAATGATGCCGGGGACGCGGTAGCCGGCTTCGGTGACGTGAAGTTTCATCCCGCGCAGCGGGCCAGGGGAACCATAGCTGCGTTCGGCGCCTTTGTAGCGCTTGAGTGTTTCGGGGCCGTTGTCGCTGGAGAAATATATGAAGGTATTGTCGCGGAGGCCATGGTCGTCGAGATAGCGGAGAAGTTGGCCGACAGCGGCATCCATCTGCGAGGCGGCGCCGAGGTAGTGACGGCGGTTGGGATTTTTTTCGTCGGGATACAGGGCGAGAAATTCCTCTGTGGCAGCGACGGGTTCGTGGGTTTCGTGAAACCAAAGGTTTAAGAAAAATGGCGCGTCGGCGGCGCGTTTGGTTGCGTCGAGCCAGCGTGTGGCCTCGGCGACGACGATATGGGAAGAAGGACCGATAAGTGGGCCGGCGGGTTGGCCGTTGCGAATAAAATTGCGGGGATTAAGGTGGCTGGGGGAGGCGTTGTTTTGGGTATAAAACCAGTGGTCGAAGCCGGCGTCTCCGGGTGTGGGTTCGGAGCCGTCGGTGCGGCTGTTTAGGTGCCACTTCCCGGCGTGAAACGTGTGGTAGCCGGCTTTTTTCAGCAGTTGGGCGACTGTGATTTCAGCGGGGCGCAGGAAGATGCCGCTTTGCGGTGGAATCCAATCGCGGATGCCGAGCCGGTTGGGCGTGCGGCCGGTCATGAGGCCGGCACGGGATGGAGAACATACAGGGGAGGCAGAATAACAATCGGTGAAGCGCGTGCCTTCACGGGCGAGTTGATCGAGGTGCGGCGTGCGGATATCAGGATGAGCGAAGCAGCTGAGATCGCCGTAGCCGAGGTCGTCGCAGAGTAGTAAGATGATGTTGGGGCGCGGGGTCGGCGCTGCTGCAAGGGCGGACACGGCGAACCAGAGCGTAAATAGTACGAGACGGGCGGCGCGCGAAAAATTCATAGAGAAAGCGAGTGAGGTGCCGGCTAAGCGAGCGTCATGGGCTAAATTTAAGGCTTGAAACGACCTGGGGCGCGGACGCCGGTGCCGATGCGTTGGGTGAGTGAGTCGCCGAGATCGGCTCGGCAGATTTCGGCGAAGGCGAGTAGACGCTGGACGACGTCGGGGTGAGCGGCGGCGACATCGGTGGTTTCAGTGCGGTCGTGCACGAGGTCAAAGAGGACGGGTTGTTTCAGTGCGCTGTTTTCGTATTTAGCGGGTAGGCCGTCTCGACCGCCGTGTCTTCCGGCGAGGGTGCGGTACGTGTGCGCGAGTAGGAGCTTCCAATGGCCGTCGGCGCTCGTGACGGATTGAAGTTCGTTTTGGTTGTACCACGTGGCGTAGCCGGCATGGGGGTTGGTAGCGCCGGCTTGGCTGGTGAGCAGAGGCCAGACGTCGAGGCCGTCGATGGGCAGCGCGGGGAGCGGCGCGTCGATGAGGCGCGCGAGCGTGGGCAGCAAATCAATGGTCATCACGTAGGCGTCGCTGCGGGTGTTAGCGGGAATGTGTCCGGGCCAACGCATGAGACAAGGTACGCGGGTGCCGCCTTCCCAAGCGGTACCTTTGCCTTCACGGAGTGGGCCGGCGCTACCGGCGTGGTTGCCGTAGCTGAGCCAAGGGCCATTATCGCTGGTGAAGATGACGAACGTGTCGCGCGTGAGGTCGTGTAATTCAAGCGCGCGTAGAATTTCGCCTACCGACCAATCGAGCTCAAGCATAACATCGCCGTAGAGTCCGGCGCCGGAGCGACCCTTAAACGCAGCGCTCACGGCAAGCGGGACGTGTGGCATCGAGTGCGCGAGGTAAAAGAAAAATGGGTGGTCGTGGTGACGATTGATGAAGGAAACGGCGCGCGTGGTGAAACGTTGCGTCAAGTCGGCCATCGTGGTGGGCGAAACATTGGGATCGATGATGAGGCCGTCTTCGTAGAGCGGAAGGGGCGGATACGTGCCGGGTTTGGCCTCGGGGTGATGCGGCCACATATCGTTAGAATAGGGCAGGCCGAAGGATTCGTCGAAGCCTTGGCGATTGGGCTGAAACGGCGCGTGGTGGCCTAGATGCCATTTGCCTGCCATGCCGGTGGCGTAACCGCGCGTTTTAAAAATCTCAGGCAAGGTCGTCTCCTCGTCTTTGAGGCCGTGGTTGGCGTTCGGCCCGAGGGCGCCGTGGATGCCGATGCGGTTGGAATAAGCCCCCGTGAGCAAGGCTGCTCGAGAGGCGGAGCAGACGGGTTGGGCGACGTGGAAATTGGTGAATATCGTGCCTTCGCGCGCAAGTCGATCTAGGTGCGGCGTCGCGTAGCCTTTGGCGCCGTAGACGCCGAGGTCCCCGTAACCGAGGTCGTCGGTTAATATCACGATGACGTTGGGCGGGCGCGGGGAGGGTGGTGGGGGCGGTAGGTAGCCTAGGGAAACGAGGAACGCGTCGGTTGCCGCGAGGGTTTCGTGGTAGGGTCGGTTGTCGACGCGGGTGAAGTTGAAAAAACCGTGGGCTTGGCCCGGAAAACGCATGAGTTCGCAGCGGTTGCCGGCGGCGCGCATCAAGCTTGTAAACAATTCGCTGGCGGTGAAGGGAATCGTGGTGTCGGCATCGCCGTGGAAAATAATCGTCGGTGGCAGGCCGCGTGTCACGTGGTGTCCAGGTGAGAGCGCGTTTGTTTCCGCGCCGAGTCGCTCGGCACTTAGGGTCGTGCCAAAACCTGCGGGCGTGTAGCCGTTGATCGGTGCGAGCACGAGGCCGGGATTAAACAGCACGAGCGCATCTGGTCGGCAACTGACCGCGGTGCCTTCGCCGGGTTCGTCGAGGCCTGGCACTAGCGTGGCCGCCGCGATGTGTCCGCCGGCCGAACCGCCTGCGGCTGCGATACGCTGGGGATCGAGTCCGAGGCGCGCGGCGTGTGTGCGGAGCCAACGTACTGCGGATTTTGCGTCAGCTACACAATCGACGGGTTTAGTTTTTTGCCTCGAGGCGACGCGGTAATCAGCGGTAATCGCGACGATGCCGCGCGCGGCTAGGGCGCGGCATTGGGGTTCAAATTGGGTTGGGTTGCCTGAGTTCCAGCCGCCGCCAAAAAAAAAGACGATGGCAGGGCGATTTTTTTGTACCGGGCCGGCGGGTTCAAAAAAATAAAGTGAGAGCGTGGTGTCGCCGACGCTTTTGTAGACCTCGGCCCGGGCACCCGCCATAACTGGCGGGTATGTGGTTTGGGCAGCGGGTAGACGGAGAAATACTCCGAGAAAAAGTGTGAGCGCGAGGCGGAGGTTTTTCATGGAGGAATAAATTTTAGATTAAAATTAACTTTTTTTGGCCGATCCGTCCTCTATTTTACGATGTGGGTCCATGGTGTGGAGTTGCGAGGGCGTGGGGCCGCCACCGAATTGCTTCCAATAAAGTTCGGCGAACGGATTGAGGCGCGGGCCAATCGCATTTTCGTTAATAAGCTGAGGTTGGACGGAGTCCCACCATGCATCGTAGGTGTGAGCGAGACGTTGGACGACTTCGGGGTGTAGCGCGGCGATGTTGCGAAGTTCGCCGGGATCAATGCTAAGATCGAACAGTTGCCAGCTGGGTGCGCGTCCACCCTCGATAGAAACGAGGTGCCAACGCGGTTCGCGCACGGCACAGTTTTTGAATTTGGCTAGGCCGGGGTCGGAGAGTTTAGGCCAGCGACCTACATGTGTGAAGAGCGTGCGCTGGTCCCACGGCGTTTTTGGATTTTGGAGTAATGGCAGAAGACTGCGGCCCTCGACTTGTGCACGCGTGCGGTCATCCAGCTTCGCGCCGGCGATCTCGGCGAGTGTGGGAAAAAAATCAATGTGAGCAGTGAGGGCATCAACGTCGTTGGGCGCAAAGCGCTCGGGCCATCGCCAAAAAGATATTGCGCGAGTGCCGCCGAGCCAAGGAGTGCCTTTTTGCGCGCGCATGCCGGCGTTGAAAATTTTGGCACCGGCGGCAGTGCCATTATCGTTCATGAAAATGACGAGGGTGTTGCGGGAAAGGCCCCAGGCCTCAAGTTGGGCGAGGAGTCGGCCGACGTTTTCGTCGATGTTGTGGATCATGCCGAAGAAATTGGCTACGGCTGTGGCGTCGGGACCCTTGCCGACCTTATCGCGATAAAGCGCTGCGTCGGCTGGGCGTGCGGTGTAGGGAGAGTGTGGGGCGTTGGGGGTCAGCGTGACGAAAAAGGGCTGGCCGGAGTCTTTGCGGGACTCGATCCAGCGGGTGGCTTGGGCGAAAAAAAGATCGGTGCAGAAACCTTCGGTTTTTTCAAAGGTGCCATTGTGCAGGAGTGTGGGGTTGAAATACGTGTTGCCGGGGGCGTCACCGCAGGAGCCTGGGTAACTTTGACCGAGGCCACCACCACCGTGTATGTAGCTCTCGTCGTAACCACGCACGGCAGGCTGGTAGGCGGGTTCGTCGCCGAGGTGCCACTTGCCGAATATACCGGTGGCATAGCCGGCCTTTTTTAGAACTTCAGCGAGGGTGGTAGCGTCAAGCGTAAGGCGTTCGCGCTCGAGGATGGTGTGGGTGATGCCATTTTTAAATTCGTGTCGGCCGGTGTAGAGCGCGCTGCGCGTGGGCGCGCAGGTGGGGCTTACGTGAAAATCATTGAAGCGCACACTTTGGGCTCGGAGCGTGTCAAGGTGCGGAGTTTTTAGGATGGGGTTGCCGTGGGCGGAAAGGTCACCGTAGCCCTGATCGTCAGTTAGAATAAAAAGAATATTGGGCCGCGTTGCGCTGGTTGCTGGTGTGGCGGCAAAGAGAGCCTGACCAGCCAAAAAAAACAGCGCACATGCGCGTTGAAGCAATACGATCGAGCGGATTGGCGACATAAAGGAATAATGACTTGGGGGTGCTGAGCAGAAAGGGTGACTCAGTTGAGTCCGGCGGAGGACCGTGCGTCGAACTTGTTTGTCCAAAAACTCGAAAGTTTTCGCCGTTGAAGCTGACGAGGTGGGCGCTTTGCTGGATGTTATGGTTAAACCTCTCGTCGGAATCATTATGGGTAGCACGTCGGATTGGGAGACCATGCAGCACGCCGCCGCTCAACTTGAGTCGCTCGGCGTGCCGTATGAGAAACGTGTCGTGTCGGCACACCGCACGCCAAAATTAATGGTTAGCTACGCGGAGAGCGCTGAAAAACGCGGCCTTAAAATCATTATCGCTGGCGCGGGTGGCGCAGCACATTTGCCCGGTATGACCGCCTCGCTCACGACCCTGCCCGTGCTCGGTGTGCCAGTGGAATCACATGCGTTGAAGGGAATGGATTCGCTACTTTCTATCGTGCAAATGCCCGGTGGCGTGCCAGTGGCGACGTTTGCGATTGGTAAAGCGGGCGCGATTAACGCTGCGTTGTTTGCCGCGTCCCTGCTCGCTCAAAGTGATGTGGTGACGCGGAAGGCCTGGAAGAAATTCCGTGCGACTCAGACCTCGAAGGTGTTGCGCGCTAAGCTGCCATGATCGCCCCTGGAAAAGCTATCGGAGTACTTGGTGGTGGCCAACTCGGTCGGATGCTGGCGCAGGCCGCGCAGACGCTTGGTTATCGCGTGCACATTTACGAGCCGCAGCTCGATTGTCCGGCGGGTGCGGTGGCGAATCACGAAGTTAACGCCAGCTACCAGGACGCGGAGGCGTTGCTAGAATTTGCCCGCAGCGTAGATGTGGTAACGTATGAATTTGAAAACATTCCGGCGGCGGCATTGGCGGTGATCGCACCGTTTGTGCCGTTGCACCCGAGTGCCGAGGTGTTGCACACCACGCAAAATCGCCAGCGCGAGAAAGCCTGGCTCAAAGCGAACGGTTTTCCGCATGTGGCCTACGCTGAAGCTCTCGCTGGCGATATCGCGCCCGCTGTTGCTCAAGTCGGTTTACCCTGCGTCGTGAAAACCGCGGACTTTGGCTACGATGGCAAGGGCCAGATGAAACTCTCGTCGTCGGCCGATCTGGAGCAAGCGGTAGCTATTTTTCGCGGGCGACGCTGCGTCGTCGAAGCTTGGTGCGAATTTTCCAGCGAACTTTCCGTCATCGTCGCACGCAGCACAACGGGTGAGACCAAGGCATTTCCCGTTTCCGAAAATATCCACACGCATCACATTTTAGATTTTTCCATTGTACCCGCTCGCGTGTCGGTGGCGGTCGCGCAGGCGGCAGAAATGTTGGCGGTGCAGATCGCAGAAAAAATGGGAGTCGTCGGACTGCTCGCCATCGAGATGTTTCTCACTACCACGGGTGAACTTGTCGTGAACGAACTTGCGCCGCGTCCGCACAACAGTGGGCATTGGTCGCTTGATGGCGGCGAGACCAGTCAGTTTGAGCAACACGTGCGCGCTGTTTGCGGGTTGCCTTTGGGCTCTGTTGCAGTGCGTGAGCCGACCGTGATGGTGAATATTTTGGGTGACGCGTGGAAATGGGCCGATGGTAAAGTGGTTGGTCCCCCCCACTGGGCGGCGATCCTAGCGGCACCTCGTGCGAAGCTGCACCTATACGGTAAGGTCGAGTCTCGCCCTGGTCGCAAAATGGGGCATTTCACCGTGCGAGCGACCGATATCGCCACGGCGTTGGCGCAAGCGCAGTCGTTGAAGGCTCAGCTTTAACGCGCGTCGTTTTGACGGCGACGGAATTTTGAATTGCAGCCAGTCTGATGCGTGTGCGCCCATGCCGATGCCCCACTCATTTTTATGATTTAAGTAAATCAGCTTTTATGAACTTAAACTTACTTTGCCTCGCTCGGTTGATGGTTGTGGTTTTGTTTTTGAGTGATGGCGTAAATTTATCAGCGCAGTCGGCGGCGCCCAGGCCGCCTAATATCGTTTTCTTTTTGATTGATGACTGGGGTTGGACGGATGCCTCGGGTTTAGGCAGCGCGCTTTACGAGACGCCCCATATCGACCGACTCGCAGCGCAAGGCATGAAATTCTCTCAGGCCTACTCGGCGTGCACGGTGTGTTCGCCGACGAGGGCGGCGTTGCTCACGGGTAAATATCCGGCGCGTTTGCATATCACCGATTGGATCGCGGGACACAACCGACCTTACGCAAAATTGAGAATACCGGATTGGACATTGCAGCTTCCACTCGATGAGAAAACGATCGCCGAGGCGTTAAAGACGCGCGGTTACGCGACGGGAATATTTGGGAAATGGCATCTGGGAGGCCCAGAATATTTTCCGGAATTTCAAGGGTTTGACGTCAATGTGGGTGGTTGCGATCGCGGTCAGCCGGGTGCGTATTTCCCGCCCTATGGTGTCGTTAATATTAAAGATGAGAGGCCGGGCGAGTTTCTCACCGATCGGCTGACGCGTGACGCATGCGCGTTTATTGAGTCGAATCGCGAGCGACCTTTTTTCGTCTACATGCCGCACTATGCCGTTCATACACCGCTCGCTGGTAAGGCTGCGGTCATTGAGAAATATAAGCAGAAAATTGCTGCGGGAAAATTTATTCATACCAACGCTGTTTACGCGGCGCTCGTGGAAAGCATAGACGATAGCGTGGGAGAAGTGATGCGAAAACTCGCCGAGCTGAAACTTGCTGAAAACACCATTATCGTGCTCACCAGTGATAATGGGGGATTGAGCGGCTCCGTGGGCGCGCAGGGTTGGCGCACCGGGCCAACGCGCAACGATCCGCTGCGCCTCGGTAAAGGTTCGGCTTATGAAGGCGGCGTGCGTGTACCGCTCGTTGTAAAATGGCCGGGTGTGGTCAAGGCAGGCACAGTGCAAGCGGTACCGGTAACGAGCGTGGATTATTTTCCGACGTTGCTCGAGATGGCGACGGGCGCTTCGGCAGACGGAGTGGATGGCGAGTCGATCGTACCGCTTTTGAAAGGAGCGGAAAAATTAAAACGTACAGCGATTTTTTGGCATTATCCACATTATCATCCTGGCGGTGCGACGCCTTATAGCGCGATGCGCGCTGGCGATTGGAAGCTCATTCACTTTTACGAGGACGACCGGGTTGAGCTTTATGATTTGAAAAACGATCTAGGGGAGAAAATTGATCTCGCTACAGCGGATCCGCAGCGAGTCGCGGCATTGCGTATACAATTGGATGCGTGGCGGAAAGACGTGGGTGCGCAACTGCCGACACCTAATCCCGCTTACGACGAGACGAAAAAATGGGAAGGTGCTCCTCCGGCGTCAGCCGCTAAAAAGAAGTAAGCGGGCTCACGAGTTTCGTGCGCGATACGCAGCGACGTCAGCCGGCGTATCGATATCTTCGACGAGCGCGGGTAAATCAACGACGGTGAGGTGAGCGGCTTCACCGTTGAGTAGATCGCGCGCGCCGCTTTCACCGGTGAGTGCGGCGAGTGCGGAAAAATGTGCGCGTAGCAATAATGCAGGAGCTCCGTGGCGGCCCGCATAACGGGAAGCAACGATGCTGCTGCCGGTGGCGCGTTGTGCGGTGAGCAATTGTGTGATCACCGCGGCGTCAAAGGCCGGTTGATCGCAAAGTGCGATGAGCGTGGCGTCGAGGGTGCGGGAAAACTGGCCGAGCGTGGTGATACCGGTGCGGATGGACGCGGCCATGCCCTCGGGCCAAGCGGAGTTTTCAACGGCAAGCACTGGCAGGCGTGCTAGCTCGGGGCGGATTTTTTCAGCGTGGGCGCCAAGGACCACCACGACCGGCCATGCGCCGGCGGTGAGTGCGGCTTGGGCGGCGCGTACGATGAGGGGTTGATCGTCGATAACGAGGAGCTGCTTCGGTGATCCCAGCCGCGTGGAGGCGCCGGCGGCAAGGATGATGGCGCCGAAACGCAGGTTAGTTGGCTCGGAGTCACTCATGGATCGGGCGGACGCGCTCCCGCAGTGGGCGGGCGTCGCGACCGGAGCGTCGAGCCTGGATCTCAGCGAGGATGCTCAGGGCGACGTCGGCGGGAGCATCGGCGCCCAGATCGAGCCCGATTGGGGCGTGTAAACAGGCGAGTCGCTCTGGGTTGGGAACAAAGCCGTCGCGGGCGAGATCGGCGAGAATGCGGGTCGCGCGTTTCTTAGGACCGAGGAGTCCGATGTAGGGAAAATCGCATGATAATAAATTGCGCAGGATCGGCACGTCGTGGACATAGTGGTGCGTCATCACGACCGCGCAGGCGTCGGGTTCGGGGGCGACGCGGGCGACTAGCTCGTATGCTGGAGCTACAATGAGAAGATCTGCGGTGGGGAAACGGGCGGCGGTGGCGAAGGTGGTGCGCGGATCGGCGATCGTGACCTGCCACGATAAAGTGTGCGCCAGTTGCGCGAGAGGTTGGGCGTCGTCGCCCGCGCCAAAGATAATCAACGAAGGTGCGGGCGTGATAGTTTCGTGAAAAACCGCAAACGTCGGCGAGGGTGCAGATGTGAGCGAAGATTGTTGAATTGGGGTAAGTTGAGTGCCGAGGGGTTGGCGGGGATCCGTGCTGCGCCAAGTGACCGCGATAGGGGTGGGGCGGCGCGCGGCGAGATTGGCGGCGAGGGTGTGAACCCACCCGGGCGCCGGCGATGGGATGGATTCAAGTAGGACGTGAACGACTCCGTGGCAGCCTAGGCCGACACCCCATACAAGGTCATTTTCTGAAGAAGTGTCGTAGGTAACCAGTTCGGGTCGGCCGGTGGTTGCAACGGTGCGGGCGCGCAGGAGGACATCCTCTTCTAGGCAACCGCCGCTGATGGAGCCGAGTCGTTGGCCGGTGGCGGTTACGAGAAGTCGCGCGCCGGGCCGGCGGTACGAAGAACCGACTACGCCGACCAGAGTGGCTAGGACGGCGGGTCCTCGCTTGGAGTCCGTGAGGTGGGTGATGAAGGCCGCCAGCTCGGTCATGGGGAGGTGGCTCGCATGCGGCAGCGGTAGGGATCGACTGCTGTTATTCCGTCTTGGAGGGTTTGACGGTGGGAGTACCAATTTTTACCCGACCCTCAGGAGTGTTCATATTACTGGCCAGAAAATTTTCGACGCGCCGGAAGTATTCGAGCCGGTTTTCTATTTTTCGGAAACCGTGGCCTTCGTTTTCGCCGACCATTATTTCGTAAGTTTTGCCATACTGTTTAAGGCGGCTTTCAAGGGTGAGCCACTGGTCGAAGCGAACGCGTGGATCGTTTTTGCCGTATGCACAGAACAGTGGGACTTGAATATTGGGGATGTGCTCAACCGGATTGGTCGCACGGATGATTGCGATGTCTTTTACTGGGTCGAGGTTGCGGATAGCATTGCCCTCACGGATGACTCGCGGGCCAGCAAAGGTACGGGAGCCTTGACGTCCTTCGATATCGGAGACGCCGACGTAGTTTACCCCGCAGCAGTAAAGTTCAGGGGTTAGGGTGAGCCCCGCCAGGACAGCGTAACCACCATAGCTGGCGCCGTAGATCCCGACGCGTGCGGGATTGGCGAAACCTTGTTCGATGCACCATTTGACGCCGTCGGTGAGATCGTCCTGCATTTGGCGACCGTAGCCTTTGTAGCCACCGAGCTGGAATTTGAGACCATAGCCTCCACTCCCTCGGTAGTTGACTTGGAGAACGGCGTAGCCGCGATTGGCGAAAAATTGCACATCTGGGCTGTATCCCCAAGAGTCGCGTGGGCCGTAGGGGCCACCGTGGGGTATGACCAGCATGGGCATGTTTTTGGCTTCGCGGCCTGCGGGTATCGTGAGATAGCCAGGAATTTCCCAGCCATCACGTGCGATGAAGCGAACGGGCCGCATCTCGCTCATCTGTTTGGGGTTAATTGCTTTGCGGACGCGACCGATTTCGGTGAGCTCTTGCTTGGTCTTATCGTATAGGTAGTAAGTACCGGGGTCGCGATCGCTGACGGCTCGTACTACCATCAAACTGCCGTCGCTGGTGGCGCTATCGATAGAGTTTTGGGTGTCAGGCAGGGCGCCGTTTAGATCGGTGTAAAGACGAGCGAGGTTGGGATCAAACCAATGGATTTCGGATTTTTCATCTTCATACGCAACTCCACCCAGCTCACCATTGGAGTTAAAGATGAGGCCATCAACGGCAGCACGGGAGGAGAGACCGCCTCGGCGGTAGTTGGCTAGGCGGTTGCCTATTTCAACGCGTGGGTGGGTGAAAAGCACGGGCCCCCATTGGCCGGTTTCGGGGTCTAAAGTGAGGAGCGCAGATTTATCGTGCTCCATGAAGCTTTTGACGTAAAGGGTGCGGTTATCTTTAGCGAAGACGCTGGGGCGCCAATGTGGCTCTATGGGGGCCGCCTCCTCAATAAATAGGGAAGTTTCCTTGGGAAATTCACCTAGGGTGCGCCATGCACTTTTAGCATCGGAGCGATATTTGACGCTGATGGGTTCCTCGAAGTCGGTGCAGATGGCGACTCGGACCACCCCGTTGCTATCGGCGATCCATGTGCGGGCGTTGATGTAGTTGCGCTCTTCGACGGTTTCTTTGCCGGTTCGGATGTTAACTTTAATGAGATCGCCAAGAAAGGAGCTGCCGCGGATGCGGTTCATCAAAATGTGATCTGGATCTTTGGGAAGGGTACTAACTAGGCTCTTGGGAAGATCGAGTTCGCTACTAGGAGGGGCAGCTTGTCCGGCGCCTTCGGCATCCGCTTCGACACGTTGCAGCTTATTAATGATAATCAGGTTGCTGCCATCAGGGTTGCAGGCGAACATGCCGTATTCCTCTCGGCCGGCCCATTGTTGGGCGAAAAGAATGCGGTCTTTCTTGACCCATTGGTAGGCCGTCACGCTTTCCTCTTTCATATCGGTGAGCCAACGCAATTTATTGGTCTCTCGATCGAGAATTGCGAGATTGATACGCTGATTTTTGGGGGCCAGCCAAGTGAGATATCGTCCTGTTGGTGATATAGATACCGAAGCCATATCGACTTCTGCGAACAGGGTCTCAATCGGAATCAGCGGGGGCGGGGCGGCGTGGACTGAAAATAGCGAAAAGCTGGCGATTAGCAGTTTAAGTAAGCAGATGGGCCTCATGGTGGATTTTTTGCGTCATACAAGGTACTGATCGCTACTATGAGTCAACCCCTTCGGCCTTTTGGAGCTGAGGTTACGATCGTGAAAATTCGCGTTGATTTCTCTTCCACCACCACCCACCTTTATGGGGTTAAATTATATGATCCTAGTAACTACGCTAGGTCCGCATCTGCTACATCCTAAACCAAAAACCATGAAACATACGCTGACCACGGCCGCTAACGCCGCACTGCGTCTCACGACTGCTTCACTTTTCGGTGCCGGCCTTCTGGTCGCGCAGACGAGTGTGAAGCCTGCTACTGAGACTGAAACGACCGACTCCGCCGCTAAGACAGTCAAACTCGAGAAATTCGAGGTTACCGGCTCCAACATCAAACGTATTGATATTGAAGGGCCATCCCCCATCAAGGTCATCAGCCGCCAAGAAATCGATGCAACCGGTCGCACCAACCTAACGGACTTACTCCGCGACCTACCAGAATCCGGCGCGGTCGGCATCAATGAAGGTGGCACCACGGCTTCAGTCCGTGGCTCGACCGCTCTCGATCTCCGTGGTCTCGGTGCCAACAACACCCTCATCATCGTCAATGGTCGTCGCGTTGCTCCCACGGGTAATAACTCAGGCGGTACAGTGTTTGTTGACCTCAATCGCTTCCCATTGGCCATGGTTGAGCGTATCGAAGTGCTCAAAGATGGCGCTTCTGCTATTTACGGTGCGGACGCCACTTCCGGTGTCGTGAACATCATCTTGCGCAAAGATTACACGGGCGCTGAAGTTGGTGTTAGCTACGGCAACTCGCTAAATACCGACGTAGCGGAGAAGACATATTCCTTCTTTGGCGGTGCTTCCAGCGGCAAGGCTAGTGCCACCGTCGGCATTACGAAATTTGAACGCGGTGCTTTGAAGGCATCAAATACCGATTTTGCTAACAACGCTGACTTGACCACCAAGTTTGCTGCCCTCGGCGGCAACTACGTCGCGGATGCCGCGGCGGGTTATTTCGACCTTCGCTCTGGCACGGGTCCCCAAGCGCGCATCGGCCTGACCGGCGCAGCCGCTGGTCAGATCAATGGTGTTAATGGTGTTAATATCCCCGGCTTGGCCGCGGGCGCTGCTATTACGCGCTTGCCCGGCACGGGTGGCGCTGCTGCAGGTACGCTCGCCTCCGCGACGCCCAGTTTCACCAGCCCTTCGCGCGCCTCCACCGGTGGCACTTTTAATGCCGCTGCTGCTGGCACGT
Source organism: Opitutia bacterium (assembly GCA_947458705.1). Classification (GTDB taxonomy): domain Bacteria; phylum Verrucomicrobiota; class Verrucomicrobiia; order Opitutales; family Opitutaceae; genus Tous-C4FEB. The sequence continues at coordinate 18,103 of CANHAH010000036.1, forward strand.
ATGAAGTGCAACGTCTCTCTCCTGGTGGTAATCCCTCCAATCTTTATAACTTCCAAGAATTCGTTTGGCTGACCCCAGAAGTCGAGCGCACCGGTATTAATACCACCTTCCGCTATGACCTGACGGCTAACACCAACTTCTACCTGGAAACGGCTTACCAGCAGAACAAATCGCACATCGAGTTGGCTCCGTCGCCTATCTCGACTGCTGGCGATAATAATATCATCGTCCCGAAGACCAATTATTGGAATCCCTTTGGTGTCGACGTCTCTTTCAACTTCCGCCCAGTCGATATCGGACCACGCAAGGCTGATATCACCAATGACTCTTACCGTCTCTTAGCCGGTATCAAAGGTACGATCCAATCGCGCTGGAACTGGGATACCTATTATTCCTACGATAACGACAAGGTCGTTGACCAAACCACCAATGCTATCTCGGAGAGCCGTCTGCGTGCCTCCCTGGCTAAGAGCACCCCTGAGGCTTTGAACATCTTCGGTGGCGCTTCCTATTCTAATCCTCAATCGGTTCTCGATGCCATTCGTGTCACCACGCAAAAGGGCGGTTACTCCACCCTCGATCTCTGGCACGGTCAAATTTCGGGTGACCTTTTCGAATTGCCCACCGGAACTCTTGGCGGCGCGTTTCTCTTGGAAGCACGTAAGGAGAAGTTTGGTGAAGCCAATGACTCGATCTCCACGAAGCTGGACGACATCATCGGTCAAGTGAAGCTAGCCGATTCTACCGATGCTCGTCGCACGGTGCAATCTGCCGCTATGGAGCTTAATGCTCCCTTGGTTAAGCCCGGCTCCCTACCTTTTGTTAACAGCCTAGCGCTAACCCTCGCTGGCCGTTTCGAAAAATTTAGCGAAGGCTATGATTCTGGTGTAAAACCTTACTACGGTGTAAAATACCAGCCTTTCAAATCCCTGGTTCTGCGCGCCACTTATAACGAAGCCTTCCGCGCGCCTACCTTGCCGCAGCTTTTCGGTGGTATTCGTGAATCCCTGCCCAGCGGATTGCCTGACCTTCGTCGTCCTCAAGCCCTCACCGGTGACCCCTTCGATGGTTCTTCTACTCAACGCCTAGTGCGCGCTGGTGGTAACCCGAACCTCACCCCAGAGAAAGCTAAGGGTATGCAATACGGCTTTGTTTATGAAGTGCCGTGGAAGAAACTCCAAGGTCTCTCCTTTGGCAGCTCTTTCTTCCGTATCGAACAAGAAAATGTTATCACCACTACTGGAACAAGCTTCATTCGCCAGAACGAAGTCGGTGGTGGCACGGCCGGCCTGATCACTCGCGATCCCGGCACGGAGACCTACACCAACAAAACAGCCGCGGCCATCAACGTCTTGAGCGGTCCTAATGCCGCCACCACGGCGGTTGCTCCCGGTCAAACGGTTACAGTTCCTGGTCGTATTATCTCCATCTTGGATGGCGTGCTCAACCTCGCCTATCAAAAGATCGAAGGATACGACATCGAGGTTAATTACCGCAAGCGCACGACCAATTTTGGTCAGTTCTCTTTGCGCAGCAGCGGCTCCTATAACAAGTTCTACGGTTTCACTCGTACGACGGATCCTCTCAACGTGGCGGGTCGCGCTGGTTACCCACGCGTTCGTATCCAAAGCAGCGTTCTCTGGACTCGTAAGGAACACAGCGCTGGTATCACCAACAACTTCGTTGGACCTTATGGTGACTACGTGCGCGATGGCTATGAATCGGACTCCTACTACACTTTCAACGCCTTCTACGGTTGGGATATCCCCACCGGTATGATTCCGTTTGTGCAGAACACTCGTATGACCGTGGGTGTGGATAACGCCCTCGATAAATCGCCTAACCTCTATTACAACTCGGTGGGTTACGACCAGAGTTACGTGTCGCGCCCAGCGGGTCGCTTCTTCTACGTGTCTTTGCGTAAGACCTTCTAAGTTCTAGCAAGGCTCTCATCTTTAGCCAAGGCGGCCGGATTTTCCGGCCGCCTTTTTTTGCGAAAACCCTTCAACGGCTATTTATGCATATATTTAACATTAAAATTGTAGCCTAATAGTAAAAAATCATTGCCTTGGTAACTGATGAATTTAGTTAATGTGCTGACTCAGCGTCAGTTTCAAAGCCTCTGTTTTTTAAACTAAAAAACTTACTATGAATAATAGCCGATTAAATATACTCAAGGGCCTCATGGGCGCCTTTTTTGCTCCCATGTGTATCACCGCGTCCCTTGCAACTGCGGCATGGGCTGTGGCACTTGTCACTCTCGGCTCAACGGTCGGTTACGCACAAAGTAACACCGAAGGATACATCTACGGAGCGGGCGCTCCCGCCGGTTCGACGGTTTCAGCGGTCAGTCTGACGACGGGTCAAAAGCGTGATGCCTTGGTCGACGCCTCCGGCAACTACCGCATCTCTTCACTCCCAGTTGGTGATTACAAAGTTACCCTCAAGGCCAAGGGTCAGCCCGACCAGGTCGTGGACAACGTCAGCGTGAATCTCGGCACTGGTTCTTCAGTTCGCTTTGGCGCCAAGTCCGATGTGATTTCGCTCGAGAAATTCAGCGTCAGCGCGGGCTCGGTTTCCCCAATCGACGTCTCCTCGGTTGAATCCGTCACGGTGTTCAACCAACAGGTCATCAAGCAACTCCCGGTGGCTCGCAACACCACGGCTGTCGCGCTGCTCGCGCCCGGCACGACTCAAGGCGTCTCCGCTTTCGGTAATCTCGCCTCATTCGGTGGTTCCTCCGTCGGTGAAAACGCCTACTACGTGAACGGCTTCAATCTCACGAACGCCCGCAACGGCCTCGGTGGCGGTAGCGTGCCGTTCGAATTTTACGACCAGTTCCAAGTTAAGACCGGTGGCTACGGCGCCGAGTTCGGTCGTTCGACCGGCGGCGTGATCAACACCACCACCAAACGCGGTGGTAACACCTTCAAGGCCGGCGCTAATATCTACTACGAACCCGAGCAGCTTGTCTCTCGTTCCCCTAGCGTCAATCAGCCCAATGGCTCCCCGTACATCAATCGCACGCGCAGCGACTCCAGCTCGCTCAATGCTAACGTTTACGCCAGTGGTGCGCTCATCAAAAACAAGCTGTTCTTCTACGGCCTCTACAACGCTCGTGATAACAAGTCCGAAGGTGCTGGCGTCTCGACCTACAGTCGCTCCCGCAGTAAGGATCCGTTCTACGGCGCCAAGCTCGACTGGAATGTGAGCGATAATCATAGTTTCGAACTCACCGCTATCTCAGACAAACGTAAGACCGAAACCGAGACCCTCGGCTACACTTACGCCACGGGTGCCATTGGTGCCTCCAACGGAAGTTCCGAAGCCAAGCGCGGCGGTAAAGATTACATCTTCCGCTATTCAGGTAAACTCACGGAAGACTTTAATCTCTCAGCCCTTTACGGCAAGAGCACGGCCAACTTCACAGACGCTGGCGCCGGTGACAGCATCCCCTACGTCCTTGATGCCCGCTCTGGTACCGCGCTTCTTATCAGTAAGGCGACGACTCTGCAGCCTACTACGCTCGAGGACTCGCGCAAAGCGATGCGCATCGATGGTGACTACAGCTTCAAATTTGCTGGTGCGCATCAGCTCCGCTTCGGTCTGGACCGCGAAGATAATACCTCTAACAGCCTCCAGGCTTACTCTGGCGGTGTTTACTGGCGCTATGTGCCTACCGTCGCCGGTGCGCGACTCGCAAACGGCGGCACGGTCCCAGCCGGGGTCACTCAATACGCCCGCAAGCGCATCTACGCCAATGGCGGCGCATTCCAAACTCTCACCAATGCCTACTACGCTGAAGATAATTGGAAACTCCTCGACGACCAATTGCTCCTCAGTCTCGGCCTCCGCAACGAAGGCTTCGACAACCGCAACTCCGAAGGGGCGACCTTCGTGAAGATCAATAACCAGCTCGCTCCTCGCCTCGGCGCCTCGTTCGACGTCGAGAAGAACGGCAAATCTAAGATCTTCGCTAACTACGGTCGCTATTACCTGCCCATCGCCACCAACACCAACATCCGCCTCGCCGGTGGCGAAACCTACTACGAAGAATACTTCGTGCTAAATAGCGTGAACGCCGACGCTACGCCGGCCCTCGGCGCCCAAATCGGCGGCCGCAACGTGTTCGCTAGCGGCGAAATTCACGATCCCCTCGAGATCGTCGACCGCAACCTCAAGCCGATGTACCAAGATGAATACATCCTGGGTTACCAGAAGCAGCTGAACAAAGATTGGACCGCCGGTATCCGCGGTACTTACCGCAACGTCGGCCGCTTCATCGAAGACGTCGCCATCGATGAGACGCTCAACACCTACGCCGCCAAGAATAACATCAAGGGATTCGCTGCCGGTGGTAACGACTATTACGTCCTCACCAACCCCGGTCAGCCTATGACCACCTATGTGGACTTCGGTGATGGCAAAGGTCTGCGCGCGGTTAGCTTCACGCCGGCCGAGCTCAAGTATCCCAAAGCCAAACGCGAATACGTCGGCGCCGAAGTCTTTTTTGAAAAAGCCTACAACGGAAAATGGATGCTCCAAGGCTCCTATACCCACTCCTACAGCTGGGGTAACGATGAAGGCTCAGTGCTTTCCGACAACGGCCAGACCGATGCCGGCCTCACCGTCCTCTTCGACCATCCCGGCCTGATGGATCACAGTAACGGCTACCTCGCCAACGACCGCCGCCACAAGTTTAAGCTCTTCGGAGCTTACAACCTCACTAAGGAAGTCCAACTCGGTGGCAACTTCCGCCTCGAGTCCGGCACGCCCAAGAATGCCCTCGGTTACCACCCCACCGATCCGTTCGCTGCCCAATACGGCGCCGCTTCCTTCTTCTCCAACAGCAAACCCACCCCACGTGGCTCCGCGGGTCGTACGCCCTGGAATAACCAGATCGATTTGACCCTTAAATATCGTCCTCGTTGGGGCGCCGACAAACTCGGCTTCGGTTTGGATGTGTTCAACGTCTTAAACCAGCACACCGCTACGGAGTATAACAATGTGGCCGAGACGGGTCTTAATGTGGCTAGCCCCACCTATAACCTGCCCACCTCCTTCCAGACCTCGCGCTACGTTCGTATCAGCGTTTCCTACGATTATTAATTAACGGCGCGCGCCTCGCATTAATTCTCCTTTCGAGGCGGCCGGGATCATCCGGCCGCCTTTTTTATGCCCACCTGCTTCGTTTTCTCCGCCTTGTCATCGGTGCTGCTCGACGCCTTGCTGTCCGCCTCGGATGCACGTCACGGTTGAACGTTTCTTTATTTCCCCCGGCCACAATTTTTTTGGGCGTCGCAGCCTGCCAGCCGGGACGCATCGCACGGAAGAACCCGCGACGATTCGTTGCCGCGCCGGCTGGGGCATCGAGGGTGATCGCTTCTACGGCTACCGGCCGGATTACAACGGGCAAATCACGTTTTTCTCGGCTGAAACCCTCGCCGCGTTGCGGGCGCATTTCACGTTGCCCTCCGTTTCGGCGGGTGCGTTACGCCGCAACGTGCTTCTCGCCGGGATCGATTTAGCTACGCTTATCGGCCGCACCTTTACCTTCGGCGGGGTGAGTTTTGCCGGTACGGTTGAAGCGCGGCCCTGCCACTGGATGAATCACGCCGTTGCCCCGGGCGCTGAGGAATGGTTAAAGGGCAGGGGAGGCCTGCGCGCGCGGATCCTCACCGATGGCGAACTCGCACTCGGTGCGACGGACCTGACCTTAGCCGAGAAAATTCCGCAACCAGATCACCCCGCCCGTTTCATCCGCGAACGCACCGTCGAGCTGCGCTTCGAAGGCAGCGTCTAGGGCGCGTTTAAATTCCGGGCCGGGCTTGTGGCCGAGTGCCATCAAATGCCGTCCGAGCATGAGCGGTTGCGGCGCGAGTTGCGCCAGTTGCAGGCGCTGCGCATGCGCCGTGAGCGCGGCGATACGTGCGATCGTCTCAGGCGACTCTAAGGGCGGCCGGCCGCGACTATCGGCAAGCATGACGCTCGCCAGCTCATTAATAGTGGCTGGTTGTAGGCGCCGCGCGAGGCGCCTTACGGCGTTGTCGGAAAGTGGCGCGCTGTTGCGATCGTGCGCGTGGTGATTTTCCACCAGCGCGCGCACCGGCGCATCGAAGCGCAAAGGCGCCCCTATCCGCCGTAAAAATTGCTCTGCGAGCGGTCCGCCTGCCGCCGCGTGTCCTGGACTCGCCCAGCGCAACACCCCGTTTTTTTCAGCGCGGACCGTGGTCTTCACCTTGCCGAAATCATGGGCTAAAACTGCCCACATCAGTATGGAGTTTCGTTCTGCCCCGCGGGCGCGCTCGTGCGCGACTAGCGCCTCGAGGCAAAGTTGAGTGTGCGTAAACACATCGCCTTCCGGATGCCACGCCGGCTCTTGCAACGTGCCGCGTAGTGCCGCGATTTCCGGAAAATGCACCAGCCACCCCGTCGCCTCTAGCACTTCGAGCCCGCGCGCCGGCCTGACCGCTTGGTTCGCCCATTTCTCCCACTCGCCCCAGACGCGTTCTACTGGCAATTCCCGAAACGTGTCCACGATCTGCCGGCTCAATGCTGCGGTCTCTGGCGCAAGCGTGAAATCAAAACGCGCCGCAAACTGCATGGCCCGCAATACTCGCAGCGGATCCTCCCCAAACGCAGCGCTGGTGTGCCGCAACACCCGCGCCTGTAAATCCGCCTCGCCACCGTGTGGGTCTATTAAAGTATGTGTAAACGGATCATATGCGATCGCATTGACGGTGAAATCCCTCCG
>CANHAH010000037.1 GCA_947458705.1 Opitutia bacterium
CCCTTGAGGAAATGAAAACCGCCCGGGCGGAAATGATCGTGGCGAAGGTCGTCTTCGCGTGTCCAGGTGAGTTTGACAGGGACGCCGGATTTTTGGGCTATGGCTGCGGCCTCGATCACGAAATCGGCGCTTAGTCTGCGGCCGAATCCACCACCCGCACGTAGAATGTGGACGGTAATGTTGGCTTTGGGAATGCCGAGGACCTTATTGACCATGTCCGCGCCGGCGCCGGGGTTTTGTGTGGGCGCCCAAATTTCGGCGTGGTCGGAGCTCACGCGAGCCGTGCAGTTTTGCGGCTCGAGGTTGGCGTGAGATATGAAGGGATAGGAATAGGCTCCTTCCACGGTTTTGGCCGCTGTAGCAAAGGCCTTATCGATATCGCCGTCTTTACGCACGACGTTACCCGTTCCTTTGGCTGCGAGGGTTTGGGCCTGCTGGGTGAAGTTGTCCCAGCTGTCGTTGGCGTGGGTGCCTTCGTTCCAGACGATCTTGAGTTGGCGTCGAGCGGAAAGGGCGGACCAGGTGGAATCAGCGAGAATGGCTACGCCGGGCATAAGTCCACGCAGGTCGCTAGTGCCCTCGAGGATGAAGGCGTCTTTCACGCCCGGGAGAGTTTTGATGCGCTCGAGATTAGCTGAGACTACTTTACCGCCGAAAACAGGGCACTTTTCAAACACGGCGTAGGCCATGCCAGGCAGTTTAAAATCTAGACCGAAGAGATTTTGGCCGGTTACGATTTTTTGGTTGTCGACGCCACTAATACGACGACCGAGCAACTTAAAATCTTTCGGGTCTTTCAAGATCGCTTGTTTGGCGTCAGGGACGGGCAGGGTCGCAGCCTTGGCGACGAGGTCGCGGTAGGCTAGGGAGCGTTTGCTGGCACGATGGTGAACAACTGCGGCTTCAGCCACGCACTCGCTGGCGGGGACGCCCCATGTCTGAGCTGCAGCCTCTACCAGCATGATACGGGCGGTAGAGCCGAGTTGGCGAAGGAGCGTGTAAAACGTTGGGGTCGAAGTGCTACCACCGGCGGATTGGCTACCATAGATGGCGTTGAGGTCGGCCATTTGCACGGTGATGGATTGCCAAGGAGCTTCGAGATCCTCGGCGAGGAGCATCGGGAGCGAGGTTTTTACCCCTTGGCCAGAGTCGGGGCGCGGAGCGATGAGGGTAATCGAACCGTCAAGGCCGAGGCGAATAAAGGCGTTGGGCGTGAAGACACCGGAGGGCGCACTCTTAGAGATCTCGGCGGCCTGAAGTTCACCTGAGGTTTTTAGGAATGAACCTAGAATTAGACCACCACTGGCGACGGACGTGAGGCGCAAGAAATCGCGCCGGTCGAGCGCGGGCATGGCGGGCGGCGTAGGGGCTTCGTAAGGATTCATTTGGAGGCCTCCTTTGAGTTGCTGGCGCTGGCGAGTTCGGCTGCTCGATGAATGCCGGCTCGGATGCGAAGGTAGGTGCCGCAGCGGCAAACGTTGCCGGCCATGGCGTTGTCGATGTCCTCGTCAGTGGGTTTGGGATTTTCCGCGAGTAGGGCCGATGCGGTCATGATTTGTCCGGCTTGGCAGTAGCCGCATTGGGCGACGTCGAGCTCGCACCAAGATTTTTGAAGGGGATGGGTGCCGTCGGCAGATAGGCCCTCGATTGTTACGACTGACTTACGCCCGACGCCTGAGACCGGGGTCATGCAGGCTTGGACGGGTTGACCGCCGATATGAACGGTGCATGCGCGGCATTGTCCGATACCGCAACCGAACTTGGTGCCAACGAGGTCGAGGTGATCGCGGAGTACCCACAAGAGCGGGGTCTCGGGAGCCACGTCCACAGTGCGGGACTGGCCGTTAACTTGTAGGGTGAACTTAGCCATAGTAGTAAATTAGTGTTAGGTGTAGGGGTAAGAAATACGGATCACGAAGATGGACGTCACAATCAAGTTGTTGGACGTGTTGAGCGGCGAGCAACCCAGTCGATGATAGCGTTGTGATCGGACTCGAAACGCCAAACGAGGTTAAGGAATTCGTGAGGGAGGATCTGGTGCTGTTTGAAAAACGCGCGATCTCCGCCGCACCCATACATTAGAGCCGGAGGTAGTTCACCGCGGAGCTTGGCGAGAGCCTTGGGGAGGAGGCGGGGCAGCCAAGAAATTTCGCGGACAGCATCGGTTTTGGCGGGCAGGGTCGTAGGATCGAGAGTCTCCTTAGAGGGACGTGAATTTTGCGCGTTATGAAAATAATCGCGCCGAACAAGCTCGATGGAGTGGGCTTGATCGTAACTTGGTTCACCATATCCGGCTAGATCGTCTACGTAATCGTAGAGGTGCTGCGCATTAATTCCGTTGGCCGTTAGGAAAGCCGTATCAGCTGACGAGAGTAACGTGGTGGGAGTGGCGTCACCTCGGGCAAATCGGGTAGTGGCGCGATCGTAAACAGCGCGGAATCCGGCGGAGAAATCGTAATGATTCATGATGGGCGCAATAAGGATAACGGATCAATTGCGTCTGGCTTGGCAAGTCGTAGCGGTTAAATACAATGCTGTGAGCGCTGAAAATTAGTCGGCCGGCCGGAAATCGATCAGGCGCTTGAATCGATCCACTTGATGTACGACTACATCGAGACGTGTGTTCAGTGTGTAGCGCTTCTTGGAACGACGGCCGCTAAGCGTTTGGCTCGATTCATCGAAGGAATAAAAATCTTCGCCTAGGGCTTCGACTGAGATAAATCCAAATGTCATCGACTCGATGAGCTCGACGAAAAAACCATTGCGACGCACGTCGGTGATGACAGCAGCGAAACGGGTGCGAGGTTTGCGGTCTAGTTCGCGCTCGAAAAATTCGAGAATTTTGATCTTCACGCTTTCGCGCTCTGCGAGTTGAGAATTTTGCTCCGTTAGGCTGATGTGTTCAGCGAGTCGTTCCATGCCGGCGGCGCTGTGCATGGAGTCACCGCCGGGTTGAGGGGCGTAACCTTCATGTTGGACCAAGTAGTGCTGGAGTACGCGATGGACGATCAAGTCGGCGTAACGCCGGATCGGGGAGGTGAAATGCGTGTAATCTTTTTTATGCAATCCGTAGTGGCCGTCGGCAGTGTGGCGATAGACGGCTTTTTGGAGGCTGCGCAGAAGTTGCGTACGCAAGGTATAACCCTGTGGATGGTCGGCTAAAATTTTGAGGAGCCGCGTGACTTCTTTACGTTGCGAAAGATCGCCGACTTGGATTTTGAAAGTTTCGAGGAGTAGTCGGAATTCGCCGAGGCGCTCGGCGTCGGGGTCATCGTGAGCGCGGTAAAGCGAGGGTAGTTTTTGCGTGCGCGTGAGGTGGGCGATAGCCTCGTTAGCGGCGAGCATGAACTCCTCTATGAGTTGATGACTTTCGTCGTGCTCGATTTTTTCGAGGCGCTCGGAGTAGCCGTCCTTGTCGACGAAAATCTTCGTCTCGGGCATGTCGAGATCGAGACTGCCGTGGGCCATGCGATCGGCGCGCAGCCGAGCTGCAATTTTCCAGAGCGCACGGATCCAGGTCTGGAGGTCTTTTAACTCGGTATCGGTAAGATCTCGTAGGGCGCGCCCGGTTGATCCGGTCTGGTGTTTGGGGGGCAGGGGAAGATCGCGAATTTTTTGTAGATCGTCGGTGAAAAGGAAGGCGTAGGCTTGTTTGTAGGTTAGGCGCTTGCGCGAGCGGATGATGGTGTTGGCGTACGTGGCGGGCTTGGGTTTGCCGTTTTTTGCAAAGGTTAGGAATACGGCTTTGCAAAGACGGTCTTGCGCTTCGACAAGCGAGCAGAGGCCGTTGGAAAGTTTTTCTGGCAACATCGGAATGACGGTGCCGACAAGGTAAGTGGAGTTGCCGCGCGCTTGAGCCTCGCGATCAAGGGCGGTGCTTGGGCGGACGTAACTGGATACATCAGCGATGTGGATGCCGATACGAGTGTCGCCTTCGGAAGTAATTTCGTAGGATAGCGCGTCGTCAAAATCTTTAGCATCATCGGGATCGATCGTGAAGACCGGTAGTTCGCGGTAGTCGATTCGGCCAGTCGCGTCTTTGGCGGGGACGCGATCGGGAAGGGCAGCGGCCTCTCGCTCGACGTCAGCCGGGAAACTTGTGGCAAGGTTGAACTTTTCGTAGATACCTAGGAGTTCCGCGCGTGGTTCGTGGGTGCGGCCAAGTCGCGTCGTGATCGTGCCGGTGAGTTGTTTCCGGCGGTCAGTCCAGTCGTCTAGTTTGACGACGACTTTGTCGCCAGCGGAGACTTCGACGTTGGAGGGTTGAACAAGAATAGACTGTATAAAACGAGGATCGTCGGGTGTGACGATGAGTGAGCGTCCCGAGCGGATCACGTTTCCGACAACCGAGAGTTTATCGCGCGTGATGATGCGAGTAACGCGGCCGACAGATTCGCCGGGACGACGGCCGTTTACACCGGGATATGACCGAACAGCCACGGTATCGCCGTGTAGAGCCACGCTCGTGTCGTCGGGCGAAATTTGCATCGCCGGCGTGTCTGGGCCGCTTGGGGCGTTCGCAAGAATGACAAAGGCGGAGCCGCCGGCACGAAACTGAATGCGTCCGTAGAGCTCGCGTGGGTCTATGACGGGTGCGGATGGGGCTTTGCTTTGGTTGCGCGTGACGGTCTTAGTCAGCTCGGTGAATTTAACTTTTCCGCCTTTCGCAGGGCGAGGCGCGGATGCGCTAGGCTTGGCCATGAAAACTTCGGTTGGTGCAATCGGTGTGACTCCTCCTCTTGGTGTTGGTTGGAAAATAGGGCGGACTTCGACTTTTTGATTTTGAACGTGCGCTTTGAAGCGCTCCTTTAAGTCAGGTTTTGGCTTTCCGGACGGACGAGAGTTAAGTTCGACACGGCCGCCTTCACCTAGGCGAATCTCACGAGTTTTTACCAGCTGGCGAATTTCGCTGGCGAGTGCAGCGCTGTGCTTTTTATTTAGGCCGAGCAAGCGGCCTAAAATAAAATTATTAGCAGGGCGGTAATCGGGCTCGTTAAGTTTGGCGAGAAGGCGTTCGCGGAGGGTCATTTTAAGAGTGGTTGGCGCTGAGCGCGTTCCAAGTTTTCTGGTTGGCGTAGGAAACCCATGTGTGTAGGTTCGTGCGATGAAAATCGTCCACGCAGCCAGCGAGCTGTTTCCCTACATCAAGACCGGCGGACTGGCGGACGCGGTCGGAGCGTTGACGTGTGCACTAGCCGATAAGGGACATGAGGTTTCCGTGTTTTTGCCGGGTTATAGGGTAGCGCGTGAACATGTCGATGCGGTCCGCGCCGAATTGAAATTGCGGCTTAAAATTGAGATGAGCGACCAATACATGTCTGGCGAAGCCTGGGCGTTTTCTCCACGGAAAAATCTCACTGTGTATTTGATTTGCCGTGATGAATTTTACGATCGTCGTGCGCCTTACGGTAACGGGGAACGCGATTTTGAGGACAATGCTGATCGTTTTATTTTTTTCTGCAAAGCTGTCGTCGAAACGATGCGTTTAGCAGATTTGCAGGCTGATATTGTGCATGCGCACGATTGGCAGGCGGGCTTGATTCCACTACTTGTGCGTGAGTCGGAGCGGCGTCATGGAGCAACGCTGGCGTTGAAGACCATGTTCACGATTCATAATATCGCCTACCAAGGACTTTTCCCTGCAGCTACGTTCGCACGTACGAATTTGCCTGAAGAACTTAATAATATCGATGGTATTGAATATTACGCTCAGATCAGCCTGCTCAAAGGAGGAATACTTTTTGCGGATCGGGTGACCACGGTGAGTCCACGCTATGCGCAAGAAATACAGAAGCCGGAATTTGGCTGCGGTCTCGACGGTGTGATCCAAACGCGGGTGGATGATCTTTCTGGTCTCATTAATGGCGTGGATGACGCTGTCTGGAATCCAGCTACAGATAAACTTTTGCCGGCGCGTTACTCGGTAAAGGATTTGAAAGGTAAGGCACTCTGCCGGGCATCCCTCTTGCAAGCAGCGGGATTTGATCCGATGTTTAAAGGCGCGATCTACGGCATGGTTTGCCGGCTCGCGGAACAAAAAGGCATTGATCTGCTCCTCGCCAACCAAGCGTTTTTTCTCGAACGTGAAGTTAAGCTCATTGTGCTCGGATCAGGCGACAAGCGCATGGAAAATGAACTGCGCGCCCTCGCGGCTAAAGCTCCGGAAAAAGTATTTTTGAGCGTACGCCTCGATGAAGGCATGAGTCACTTAATAGAGGCTGGAAGCGATTTTTTTGTAATGCCTTCGCTGTTTGAGCCCTGCGGTTTGAACCAAATGTATTCCCAGGTTTACGGAACGGTGCCGATAGTGAGCCGCGTCGGTGGTCTGGTGGACACGGTGAGAGACGCCGATGAAGTGCCGGATTTCGGCACGGGCTTGATGGGGGAACCCACCGTAGCCGGTTTGTTGGATGCGTTACGACGGGCCCAACGTCTCTACGGCGATGCGACGCGCTACGCGGCGGTGCAACAACGCGGTATGGCTAAGGATTTTAGCTGGAAAGTCGCAGCTTTGGCTTACGAAAAATTGTATTTTGACGCCCTATGAGGCGGGGCGAAACCTTTTAAAACATCTTGTGGTAGCCCGATCTAAAGTAACTTTTTTTGTCCGCTCGTGATGCCGGACTTGCAAACGGGCGTTGCTGGCACTTCTTCGGCGAGGATGTCTGTCTCGCCTACCTTGGTCTGGTTTCGTCAGGATCTGCGTTTGCAGGATAATCCGGCCTTGGCCGCGGCAATCTCGCGCGGTGGTGCGATCATTCCGGTTTATATTTTCGATGATGCCGCTGAGGGTAAATGGCCGCTGGGCGGCGCTTCTCGCTGGTGGTTACATCATGCGCTCGCCTCCTTAGAGGCCAGTCTACGTGAGCGCGGTTCCCGATTAGTCATCGCGCATGGGTCATCGGCCGAAATACTCCGCGCACTCATCGCTCAAACGGGGGCGGGAGCGGTTTTTTGGAATCGGCGGTATGAACCGGCTATCATCGCCCGCGACGCGGTGATTAAGACTGAGCTCACTGCGGCGACCATCGACGCCAAGAGTTTTAATGCGTCGCTCTTGTTTGAACCACATACGATTCAAAATAAACAAGGTCGGCCTTTCCAAGTATTCACGCCATTTTGGAAACACTGTCTCACTCTGTCCATTCCGGCGGTAACAAAAATAAATTCAGCTCTGTTTTTAGCTCCCGCTATGTGGCCGAAGTCGGCGACGCTGGATGAACTGAAATTGCTGCCCAAAATAAGTTGGGACGCTGGGTTCAGTGCGGTCTGGCAACCTGGCGAAGCGGGTGCAGCGACCCGACTCAAACAGTTCGTTTCGCGAGCGATGGACGATTATTCCGATCGACGCAATTTGCCGGACCATGACGGCACCTCGCTGCTTTCGCCCTGGTTGCATTTCGGTGAGTTGAGTCCGCGGCAAGTATGGCAGGCGGTCGCGGCGCGTTCGAAGGATTCAGGCGTGTTTCCTTCGAGCAATGGAGCGCGGGTGTTTTTGAGTGAGATCGGCTGGCGTGAATTTGCGTATCACCTGATGTTCCATTTTCCACATACGCCGGAGCGACCTTTGCGCGTGGAATTTGAGAAATTTGGTTGGGCCGAGGATGTCGGCGGCAAGAAATTGCATGCCTGGCAAAGGGGTTTGACGGGTTATCCGATCGTCGACGCAGGTATGCGCCAGCTATGGCATACGGGGTGGATGCACAATCGCGTACGCATGGTGGTGGCTTCGTTTTTAGTAAAACACCTCCGGCTTAATTGGACGCGCGGGGCGGTGTGGTTTTGGGATACGCTCGTCGATGCTGATCTGGCTAGTAACACGCTCGGCTGGCAATGGAGCGCGGGCTGTGGAGCGGATGCGGCGCCGTATTTCCGGGTCTTCGCACCGGTGTTACAGGGGATAAAATTTGATAGCGCAGGCGACTATGTTCGACGCTGGGTTCCGGAATTGGCAAAAATGCCGTCGGAATTTATCCACGCTCCTTGGGAGGCACCGGCGGCGGTGCTGGCCCGCGCTGGCGTCGAGTTGGGGAAAAATTACCCCGGGCCAATCGTGAATCACGCGGCGGCTCGGGCGGCGGCTTTGGCGGAGTTTAAGCGACTCCGCGGTGGAGCGGCGAATGTTTCGGATCAGCTCGACTTGGAGACTCGGGCATGAGTGGAGCGAAGCGCGTGGGTGCACTCGTGATTGTGCTTGGGGATCAGTTAGATGCGGACGCGGCCGTCTTTGAAGGTTTCGACGCTAAGCATGATGTCGTGTGGATGGCCGAGGTTGCCCAGGAATCGGAACATGTTTGGACGAGCAAGCAGCGGATTGCCGTTTTTATAGCCGCAATGCGACATTTTCGTGAGGCGCAGCTCTCGCTCGGGCGCACGGTACATTATACAGAGTTAGAGGATGGTGAAAATACGCAGACGCTCGCGGGTGAATTGGGACGAGCGATTGCGGAGCTGAAGCCTGAGCGCTTACTGATGACTCAAGCTGGGGAGTGGCGCGTACAGGCAGCGGTGGCAGCGGTGGCTAAAGTTGAAGGGTTGAATTTGGAAGTGAGGGAAGATCGGCATTTTTTCTGTTCACGCGCAGATTTCGTGGCGCACGCGGAAGGCCGAAAGATGTTGCGAATGGAATTTTTTTATCGAGAAGTTCGCAGAAAAAACAAGGTGTTGCTCGACGCCGCCGGCGAACCGGAGGGCGGGCAATGGAATTACGACCACGACAATCGCGGGAGTTTTACTAAAGGTGGTCCTCAGGCAGAAAAATTGCGCGCGCCGTTGTTGATCCAGCCCGATGCGCTCACGCGTGAGGTTTTGGCGTTGATCGAGCGACGGTTTGCGCAGCATCCGGGCGACTTGAAGAACTTTGCGTGGCCGGTGACTCCCGAAACCGCTCGGGCGACGCTTGCTGATTTTATTGCTCATCGGCTCGGTGATTTCGGAAAGTTCCAAGATGCGATGTGGACGGATGAACCTTGGCTTTTTCACTCGCGCATCTCGGCCGCGATGAATCTGAAATTGCTCAATCCGCGCGAAGCGGTGGTGGCGGCGGAGCAGGCCTATCGTGAGGGGCGCGTGGAGCTCGCGAGTGCGGAGGGTTTCATTCGGCAGATTCTCGGTTGGCGCGAATATGTGCGGGGGATTTATTGGCAATTCATGCCGAGTTACGTGGGCTTGAATGCGTTGGGTGCGAGGGAGAAGTTGCCCGAGTTTTACTGGACGGGCGCATGTGAGATGAACTGTCTTAGGCAGAGCATCACGCAAACGCTGCAACACGGTTACGCGCATCATATCCAGCGTTTGATGGTGACGGGACTTTATACGCTGTTGCTCGGGGTTGAGCCTAAGCGTGTGCATGAATGGTATCTGGCCACTTTCGTTGACGCGGTGGAGTGGGTGGAGTTACCCAATACAATTGGGATGTCGCAGTATGGTGATGGTGGGATCATGGCTTCCAAGCCTTACGCGGCCACGGGTAAATACATTGATCGGATGAGCAATTATTGTGCGGGGTGTCGGTTTGATCCGGCGAAGTCGACCGGTGACCAGGCGTGTCCTTTTACTACGCTTTATTGGGATTTTCTGCTGCGCCACGAGACGCTGTTGGCCAAGAACCAGCGCATGGCGTTGCAGGTGAAAAATGTGGCGCGATTGAAAGCTTCGGATCGGGTGGCTATCCAAGCGCGCGCGGATGAGATTCGGGCGAACGGAGGATCGCCCTTGGCGGTTGGACTCTTGGGGATTTAGGTATAATCTTTCGTCATGCCGAAAATGCGCAAAAAATCTGATCTGCCGTCCAAGCCCTGCGTGGTCTGCGGTCGGCCTTTTGTGTGGCGTAAGAAGTGGGAAAAAGTTTGGGCGGAAGTGAAATTTTGCTCAGATGCTTGTCGTATGCGGAAAGGGCGGGTGGCGCATGGCTGATGCTATTTTTAAGCGCGTGGTGCGAATTGAGCGACCTGCGGCGGAAGTGTTTGCTTGGCACGAACGGCCGGGGGCATTTGGGCGGTTGTGTCCGCCTTGGGAGCGCGTGGAAGTGACGCGTCACGTGGGGGGCATTAAGGATGGCGCGCGTGTTTCGCTCCGCACGAAGGTAGGGCCGATTTGGGCGAAGTGGGAAATCGTGCATCGAGATTACATCGAGGGACAACAATTTCGTGATGTGTTGCTGAGCGGACCTTTTGCGCGCTGGGAACACTTGCATCGGATCGAACCGCTGGGGCCGAGTGCGTGCGAGTTGACCGACGAGATTCATTACCGGCTCCCTTTTGGTATGCTGGGGCGACTCGGCGGTGCTGCGTTTACAAGGTGGCAGTTGGAGCGGATGTTCGCTTATCGGCATGCTGTCACGAAGGCGGATCTCGAGTACGCTTCGTCGGGCCCGCGGAAGTGCATTTTGGTTTCAGGTGCCTCGGGTTTGATCGGGCGCACGTTGGAGGCGTTTTTGCTTACGCAAGGGCACACGGTACGGCGTTTGGTGCGCCGGGAGCCGCTGGCGTCTAATGAATTCAATTGGGATCCGGCCCGCGGAGAAATCGATCGAGCTGCGCTCGCAGGCGTGGACGCGGTGGTGCATCTTGGCGGAGCAAACGTAGGCGGTGGGCGTTGGACGCCGAAGCGCAAGGCAGAGATTTTATCGAGTCGCGTAGATGGTGCGCGGACGTTGGCGGCTGGTATCGCGGCGCTAAATGCCAGCCAACGGCCCGAAGTTTTTGTGAGCGCTGCCGCGGTCGGTTTTTATGGGGAACGAGGGGAGGAGCGACTCAAAGAGCACGCTGGTCTCGGCTCGGGATTTTTAGCGGACGTGTGTGCGGCGTGGGAAGGCGAGCTCGCTGCGATCGAGCAGCTCGGCGTTCGTACCGTGGCCTTGCGTACGGGCGTGGTATTGACGCCGGCAGGGGGGGCGCTCGCGAAGATGTTACCCGCTTTTTTAATGGGTGTTGGCGGGCGTTTGGGCGCTGGGCGTCAATGGATGAGCTGGATTACGCCTGATGATTTATGCGCAATGTTCGAGCGCGCGGTTGCGGATAAGACGTTGCGTGGCGCTTACAATGCGGTAGCGCCGGAGCCGGTGACGAACGCCGAGTTTACGTCGGTCTTGGCGCAGGTCCTGCGGCGGCCAGCGGTGTTGCCGGTGCCTAAAGTGATCTTGCGGGCCATCTTTGGCGAAATGGCGGATGAGACGCTCCTGGCGAGTACACGTGCGGTGCCGGCTCGATTGCAGTCGACTGATTTTATCTGGCGGCAACCTGATTTGCAGAGTGCTTTGCGCCACGTGCTCGGGCGCTGAATAACATATTTGATCATGAACGACACAATCGCGGTGGTGGGTGGGGGAATTTCCGGGCTATTATTGGCGCGGACTTTGCGTGAGCGCGGGGCCAAGGTTATGATCTTGGAAAAAAGTCGCGGACTAGGTGGTCGTTTGGCTACGAAGCGTGTAGGTGAGGTCGTTTTTGACCAAGGTGCGCAATATTTCACTGCTAAGACCCCTCGTTTTGCGGCTTTGGTCGAAGCCTGGCACGGTCATGGCGTTGCGGGCGTTTGGCCCGAGTTCTCCTCGCATCGTTCGATCGGTAAACCGAGTATGAATGCACTCGGTAAATTTTTAGCTGAAGGACTTGATGTGAAGCGTGAGGCCAAGGTTTTGAGTGTAAGGCGCGTGGACAAAATGTGGGAAGTGGAAATAGAAAATCAGCCGACCTTACGCGTGGGCCAACTTGCGTTGACGGCTCCTGTGCCACAGTCGCTTGCGGTATTGAAGGCAGGAAACGTGGAGCTCCCGGCGGAGGTCGCCGCTGGCTTAGCCGCGCTGCGTTATCATCCTTGTCTGGCCTTATTGGTGACCTTGGGCGGTGCGAGTTTGGTGCCGTCCGAGGGTATGGTTTTTTCGGACGGACCGGTGCGCTGGATCGCGGATAATGTTAAAAAAGGTATTTCACCGGGGGCTGCAGCGGTAACCGTTCATCTTAGTCCAGCTTTTGCGGCTGAGCATTATGCGAAGTCCGAATTGGAGCTTTTCCCGATGATTGAGCCGGTGATTGCAGCGTGGTTGGGTGCACCGGTGGTGAACGTGGCGTTACACCGATGGAAATTTAGTGAGCCTATCATGGTGTATCCGGAGCCGTGCTTATGGCTCGAAAATTTGGGGCTCGGTTTTGCCGGTGACGCCTTTGGTGGTGCGCGCGTCGAAGGCGCGGCGCTGTCGGGTTGGGCACTCGCTGATAAAATGGGGGCTTAAGTTGGGCGCATGAGTGAGATTATCATCATTGGCGCGGGACTGGCGGGCTTGACCTGCGCGCGGCGCTTGCATGCAGCTGGGGTCAATTGCGTCGTACTTGAGGCGGGCAATGCTGTCGGTGGCCGCGTGCGCACAGACCTCGTCGAAGGATTTCGGTTGGATCGAGGGTTTCAGGTTTTTCTTACGGCGTATCCGACAGCGAGGGCGTGGCTTGATTATGAGCAGTTGCAGTTGCGGACTTTTGCGGCGGGTTCGCGGGTGCGTTGCGATGGGGCGATGCACTTGGTGAGTGATCCATGGCGCGAGCCGTTAGCGTTGTGGGCGACGTTGCGTGCACCGGTGGGTTCGCTGGCTGATAAAGTGCGGATTGCAACGCTGCGGAGGGCGGCGCGGCGCGGCTCTTTAGCTGAATTGTGGGCGCGACCGGAGACGACCGCTTTGACTGCGCTGCGTGCGCATGGGTTTAGCGAACGCATGATTGAGCGATTTTTACGCCCTTGGTTTGGTGGAATTTTTTTGGATCGGGAGTTGGAGACTTCGAGCCGGATGTTGGAATTTGTTTTTCGGATGTTGGCCGAGGGGCATGCGGCCTTGCCTGCGGCGGGCATGCAGGCGATTCCGGACCAACTAGCGGCAGGATTGCCAACTGGTACGGTAAAGCTCGGGGCGCGGGTGGCGCGGGTGGAGACAGGCGCACTTTTTCTAGATAGTGGTGAGCGCATCGCAACGCGGCACATCGTCGTGGCCACGGAAAACGCGGGGGCGGCTGCGCTCTTGCCTGAGGTTGGGGTACCGAAATGGCGGGCGACGACGACGATTTATTTTGCAGCGGCGAAAAGTCCGTTGGGCGCGCCGATGTTGGTGTTGAACGGCGAGGGGCGTGGTTATGTGAACAATCTGGTGGTCTTGAGCGATGTGGCGCCGAGTTATGCGCCGGCGGGGCTGGCGTTGGTGGCGGTGTCGGTGTTGGGCGACCCTACGCTGGAGGAGCGGGCGTTGGTTGAACGCGTGCGTGAGGAACTGCGGGCTTGGTTTGGCGACGTGGTCGCGGATTGGCGTTGGCTACGAAGCTATCGGTTGCCGTGGGCATTGCCGGCGCGGATGCCGTTGGTGCGCAAGCAACCCGTTGAGGTGCGGCCAGGAGTTTGGATCGCGGGTGACGGACGGGCCTCGGCATCGATTCAGGGTGCGATGGAGAGCGGTGAAGCGGTGGCGCTGGAGATTTTACGGACAAAGTGAGTGCGTGAGTTGAGCAGGACTATATGAAAAGAGTCTTTCCATCAGCCAGTTCGCGCGCTCTATTGAAAGTGTATGGATAAAACCTTCGTCATCTGTAAGCCCGACTGCATGGATCAAAAGCATGTCGGAAATGTAGTGGAACGCTTCGAGCGTGCAGGCTTCGAGATCATCGGGTGCAAAATGACCCGTTTAGATCCGACGGTGTTGCGCGAGCACTACGCCCATGTGGCATCCAAGCCTTTTTACCCGGAGATCGAGGCATTCATGAGCTCGCGGCCCGTCATCATGCTTGCCCTCAAAGGGCCAGGCATCGTCGCCAAAGTGCGCGATTTACTCGGGCCAACCGATTCTCGCAAAGCGGCTAAGGGCACCATCCGCGGTGACTTTGGCACCGAGATGATGAAGAACGTCTGCCATGCTTCCGATACGGATGAAAACGCCGCGATCGAGTTGGCTCGCTTTTTTAAGGCCTCCGAGCTTTTCGCTTAAGCGATTTGAGTTCGACTTCGAATTAACAAAAACCCCGGCCTGTTTTGGGCCGGGGTTTTTTGTGGAGATTTAGAGCTCTCTATAAACGGGCCCGGTGTCTTAATTATTTACTGGGCCTGTTTAGCGACCTTAAATTGCTCTGGGCGTTGGCCTCGGGGTAAGGCGAGTAAATCGTAGTCCTGGAAGCCCGAGATTTTTACGGTGGCGAATTCGCCGACGGGGAGGTCCTTGGTCACGTAGACGCGGCCATCGATGTCGGGTGCATCGGCGTCGCCTCGTGCGATGCCTGGTTCTTCGACGAGCACGCGCACGGTCTGGCCGACGTGACTTTGGCTTACACTGGCGGCGATTTCTTGTTGGAGCTTCATTAGGCGATGCCAGCGGGCCTCCTTGGTTTTGGCTGGTATCTGATTTTCCATCTTTGCACCGCGGGTGCCTTCTTCTTGCGAGTAACGAAATACTCCGAGGCGTTCGAATTTCGTTTCACGGATGAACTTTTCGAGTTCGGCGACGTCGGCCTCGGTTTCACCGGGGAACCCCACAATAAAGGTGGTGCGTACAGCGATTCCGGGAATACCGGCGCGGATACGTTTGATCAGATCGCGAATGTAGTCGCCACTGGTCTCGCGCTGCATGGCGCCGAGCATGTTGTCGCTGATGTGTTGAAGCGGAATGTCGATGTAACGGGCGACCTTGGGGCACTCGGCAATAGTGCGGATTAGTTCATCACTCCAATGCGCGGGGTGCGTGTATAGAAGGCGTATCCAGAAATCACCTTCGATGGCGTTGAGTTCGCGCAAGAGTGTGGTGAGCGCGGTGCCGCGCGTCGAATCGACTGGTGTGCGCGGGTTGGGGCGCTGTTCCCACGTGTCCATGCCGAAAAAGGTGGTGTCTTGGGAAATGAGGTTGAGCTCTTTCACGCCCTCTTTGACGAGTTGGCGGGCCTCGGCGACTACGCTTTCAACGGTGCGGCTGCGGTGGCGGCCGCGGATCTGAGGTATGATGCAGAAGGTGCACGGATGGTTGCAACCCTCGGCGATTTTTACGTAAGCGGTGTGCTTTGGTGTGAGGCGGAAGCGCGGGGTGTTGAAATCGGGAATATAGGTCGAGCGCGCGGTAACAAAGTTTTCCGGGACCTGGCCGGCGGCGCGGTCTTTGGCGTAGAGACCTTCGATAATTGGAGCCACCTTGGTTACTTGATCTAGGCCGATGAACGCATCGACCTCGTCGTTGAGCGATGAGGAAAGGTCTTTTGAGAAGCGCTGCGACATGCAGCCGGCGACGATGAGCTTTTGCTCTTTGCGGCGTTTTTTCATGCCGCGGTTTTGATGCACCTCAAGGATGTGTCCGATGGATTCTTCCTTGGAGGAGTCGATGAAGGAGCAGGTATTGACGATGACCACATCGGCTAGTTCGGCTTCGGGGATAACGCTCATGCCGGCCTGGTGGAGATGGCCGATCATGATTTCGCTATCTACGAGATTTTTTGCGCAACCGAGGGAAATGAGGCTGACCTTGATCATGACTTAAGAGTAAGGGCGGACGTCTGAGCCGGGTGAATAAAAAACCGCGGCATAGGCCGCGGTTTAAATAATATAGCCTAGGGAAGAACGTTACTTCTTAGCCGGGGTCTTGGTGCGGGCCTTCTTGCGTTTGAGATAGGCGGCGCGGCGTTTACGTTTGATGTACTTGTTGAGTTGTTGGCCCATGATAGGTGTGCGTTTAAAAATTAAGATGTTTCACGGCGTTCAAGGTGAGTCAAGCACCGCGGTGGGTGGGGTTAACTGTAGGTCCGTTTAGGGGACTTCGTAAACTTCGAGTAGGGCAAGGCCGTTGCTGCCGTTTTGGCCTGAGAGCTGGGCTGTGTAGCTGCCGGGTGCCAAAGTTATCAATAATATGGCGTCGTTACTGTTGGGGTCTGTGATTGCGAAAGCACCTACGCTATTGCCGACGGTGGTGAGTTGGGGGAGGCCATCCCAGTTGTCGTTGCGGGCGATGACGGCGGAGCCAGAGAACAGCTCCAATTTGGGGTTAGCCATGACCCCCGGCACTCCGAGTGCGGCGAGTCCAGGTCCGATGGCTCGTATCAGCATGGTTTTGGCCGTGCTGCCGCCTATCACAAAGCCGGTGGTGAGGATGGCATCAGCACTCATTTGTTTGAGCACAGCTAGGTTGATGAGTCTCGGGGTGGAGGCGACAAAGCTACTAGTTGAGGTAGCGTCGTAAATTTCTGCTATTACGCTGCCGCTGCCCGCGTTGGTGTCGCCTACGCGGATGGTGTAACCACCAAGTGTGGTGTCGGATTTGTAGACCGCCGCATCCTTACTGTTAGGTTCGCCGTAGTTAAAGGCTCCTACCGTGCTGAAAGCCTTTTTCAAGTTATCGGCTCCGGCCCAGTTGTCGTTACTTTCAATAACTGTGCTGCCAGATAATAGTTCGAGGCGTGGATCGGGTAGCACATCGGCGAGGCCAAAACCACGTAGGGCCGGCCCGGCCGCGCGGATCAGGAGAGGTTTTGTGCCACTGGTGTTTTCGCCACCTAGGGTTACCCCAAGAGTAAAATAACTTTCGGTTGCACTTAGGTTGGTGAGAATGGACAGATTGATTAACCGACCGAAATCATTGGTCGACGAAACCGGGAGGATGGAGGGGGTGCTCGTGACAGTGCCGATTGTATTACTGGCCACACAGGTATAGGTTCCCGCTTGTGCGGCGGAAGCTTTCGTCAGAACAAGAGGGTTCTGGGTCGCGCCGGAAATTGCGACGCCGTTGCGGTACCAACTCAAGGTGGGGGTAGGGATGCCGCTCACGCTGGCGGTAAAGACTACGGTGCTACCAGAGGAAATAGTTTGTGATGCTGGCGAGGTGCTGAATTTCGGGGCTGCGGTGGTCCCCGTGATAGTGAGTAGGGCGTCTTTGCTAGTGACAGTGCCGCCATTGTTGCTGACGACGACAGAGTAGCGACCGGCGTCCGCTGGTTGCACATCAGCGATAGTTAAGGTGTCACTGGCAGTGGAATTGCCGTAATTCACCCCGTCTTTTTTCCACTGGTAAACACGTGGAGTGCTTCCTTTAGCGCCCACCGTGAATACGACATTTCGACCCGGTAAGCTACTTACTGAAACCGGATCGGCTGAAATAGTGGGAGCGACGTAAGTATCAGTGACGGTGAGCAGCATCGAACTGGTGACTGAGCCTCGGCTGTTGGTGACTGTTACACTCCAGGTTCCGGCACTGGCTGAGGAAATGTTGGAGAGAATAAAACTGGGAGTGCTCACTCCTTGAACGACGTTGTTTCGTCGCCATTGATATGAAAATGGTGCGCTCCCGCTCACACTGACACTGAACTCTACACTGTCTCCTTTGAGAGGGCTCTGATCGTATAGAGGAATGAGTAAAGAAGGGGCAGTGGTGCCTGCGTTGGCCGCATAAAGAAAGGCCGCTCCGGATTTATCATCGTCGGTGAGGGTGTCGATATCTCCCGCGGTGCTGTTCATGACCGCTGAGACAAATTGGCCGGCTTGATCGGGGTGACTTAGGCCGATGACGTGCCCAAATTCATGGAGGGCGACGCGAGAGAATTCCGCGTTGACGCCGCTTGTGCCACGAAGGGGCCCTGAGTAGGAATCCCATTTGTATTTGGTATTAAACGTCACGTCGGCTTCGATGATGCGGGTGCCGATTCGAAATGAGCTGGTGACGGCTAGGGTGCTATCACCAAAAGCACGGCCGAAATTATCGGCTGAAAAAATCACTTCGTTGGCAAGATTGCCGCTTGCAGGTGTGGTGGTCGTAGAGGTCGTCCAATAAAATGTGCTACGCACGAGCTGTTGGTTCCACAGTGCGAGCATTTTGGCGGCGGCGGCATTCCACGAGGCTTGGCCGTCGCTCAGTGGTGTATTTGGGGCCAGCTGCAGGTTCATCACAATGGCGCCATCCGGCCAAACTGCGCTACCGCTGGTGGTGGTGAAGGCGAGGAGGCAAGGGGGAGCCAGCAGACCTCCTAACGCTAAACACGAGAATAAGCGGAGTAGCTTGTGCACGGGATCAGCGGGTGTTGATGGGGGATTGGCGGACTTTCTCAGCGCGAATTTCAGCGATGAATGCGGCGGGGGAAAGTGGAGTGCCGCCAAGACGCTGCAAGGTATCGGTTAAAGTCCCTTGGGTGAGCGGATGGGAGACTTGGGCTACATTGGTAAGGGTGGCACCGTTGTCGCGGGTTACCCGATCCGTGCCGGTGATAGGATCACGGATTATAGAGTAGCGACCGTGGGCCATGCCGACCAGAGGGCAAATTTGCCGTCCGTTGTTTTGCACGAACAGGATATCATTTTGACCGATCTTAAAACGCGGCATGCCGTCAACCACCATCGTGAGTTCCCCTACGGTACCGCCCAG
This sequence comes from Opitutia bacterium, assembly GCA_947458705.1. Classification (GTDB taxonomy): domain Bacteria; phylum Verrucomicrobiota; class Verrucomicrobiia; order Opitutales; family Opitutaceae; genus Tous-C4FEB. Next base: position 18,359 of record CANHAH010000037.1, read on the forward strand.
AAACTCTAACGTTACTGTCGAGGGGTTGGTGCCGATGATCTGTTCTCTTACGGTCAGGGTGACTCGGGTGAAAATGGCCCGACTCGTACCCTGGGTTACGAGTTCGCAGTTAATAGCGGTAACCTCTCCCCATAAGACGGATTCGGACTGGGCTACAAGTTCGTTGAACGTCGGTGCGATTACAGACGTGGCCACCGCGCATGGGGTAATCAATAGGCTCAGACTCAACGCTAGAAGACGCACATTTATTTGGAATATTTTCATGGCTGAGGATGACCTAATACGTGTTAGGTCCTATTCAGTTTAGATTTTTACGCCTTCGGCCGACGACATTAACCGAAAATTTTTAAGAGGATCCGCTAGGGATTAGGGATGCTTCAACCCTGTTCGGGCGGTAGTTCGAGCAATTTGATCTCGGAGTTTTTTTCTACAAAATAACGCATCGTCCAGTCGTTGGGGAATAGGGCGATGGGGTTGTCGAATTTATCTGTGCCGAAGCTCACACCGGTTGCGATGATGAGGCGGGAGTAGTCAAAGTTCTTGGCTGTGGCGTCGTCAGGAAGTTTAAGCCAACGCAGCACAGTCCACGGTGTCGGGGTCAGGCGGGATTCGGCGTTGTATTCGGATTGGAGGCGCCATTGCACGACTTCGAATTGGAGTGGGCCGACGGCGGCGAGTAGCGTTGCGCCAGGGGGGGCGTTCTTGGCGGTGAAGGATTGGACGACACCTTCTTGGAGGAGTTGCTCAAGACCAGCGCGGTATTTTTTCGCATCGCCGGTGTTGGGGTTGGAAATGTAGGTGAAGACTTCCGAGGGAAAACGAGGGATCTCGTCGTAGTAGATACTTCGGTCAGTTGTAAGCGTGTCGCCGATACCAAACTCGCTGTGACCTACTAGTCCGATGACGTCGCCGGGCCAGGCTTCATCGACGGTTTCGCGTTCACGGCCGAATAGTTTATGCGAGGACGAAAGGCGGACAGATTTTCCGGTGCGTTGGTGCGTGACGACCATATCTCGATCGAATTTGCCGGAGCACACGCGCAGAAACGCGATACGGTCGCGGTGTTTCGCGTCCATGTTGGCTTGGATCTTGAAGATGAAGCCGGAGAATTTTGCGTCCGTGACGGGTACTTCGCGAGCGGCCGTGGGCTGGGGGAGGCCGGGAACGGTGACCGTGACGGATTTGCGCGGCGCAGGGGGGACAGAGTCCTTGAGGAAACCGTCGAGTAGGAGCTGGATGCCGAAATTATTCACAGCGCTGCCAAAATAGACGGGGGTTTGTTGGCCGGCTTGGACGGCGGCGAGGTCGAATGGGTGGCCGGCGCCGTCGAGCATCTCGAGTTGGTCTTTGACGTCGCGATAGGTGTCGTCGTCCATCTTGGCTCGGACGACGGGATCATCGAGGTCCGTGACGCTCACGGGTGCTTGAAATTTACCACCAGGGACACGCTCGAAGAGATGGACTTCGCGCGTACGGCGATCGAAGACGCCGCGAAATTGAGGACCATTGCCGAGGGGCCAGATGACGGGGCAAGATTTAAGGCCGAGGACGTTTTCCAATTCATCTAGCAAGTCGATCGGGCTACGCGTGGGCCGATCGCATTTGTTCATGAAGGTGAAGATCGGGACGCCGCGGCGGCGGCAGACTTCAAAGAGTTTACGAGTCTGGGTTTCCACGCCTTTAGCGGCGTCAATAACCATGAGCGCGGCGTCGACGGCGGTGAGTACGCGATAAGTATCTTCGGAGAAATCCTTATGGCCGGGAGTGTCGAGGAGGTTCACCGCGCAGCCGGCGTAATCGAATTGGAGGACGGTGGAGCTGATTGAAATACCGCGTTGTTTCTCGAGTTCCATCCAGTCGGAGGCGGTGGCGCGCTGGTTTTTGCGGTCTTTGACGGCGCCGGCCAGATGGATGGCATTGCCGTAGAGCAGGAATTTTTCCGTGAGCGTGGTTTTGCCCGCATCGGGGTGCGAGATGATCGCGAAGGTGCGGCGGCGGGCGATTTCCTGGACGGGCGTCATGGCTAAAGGAAGAGGGAATCGTACGCCGGGCGCAGGGGGAAGACGAAAGTGCGGGCTAGGCGTCGGGCAGGAGCGATTGCGGAATACCGTTGGGGGATGAATCAGCGGCGCACGGGGACGCCACGCTCGTTCAGGTAGGTTTTTACCTGCGGGATCGTGAGGGTTCCGAAATGGAAGAGGCTGGCCGCCAGCACGGCGCTGGCGCGGCCGGCTGCTAGGACGTCGGCAAAATGTGAAAGTTGGCCGGCGCCACCACTGGCGATTACCGGCACGGGGACGGCGTCGCTGACGGCGCGGGTGAGGGCGCAGTCGTAACCGGCCTGGGTCCCATCGGCGTCCATGCTGGTGAGTAGGATTTCTCCAGCGCCGAGTTCGGTAGCTCGGCGGGCCCAGGCGACGGCGTCGAGTTCGGTGGGGTTGCGGCCCCCGTGAGTGTAGACGCGCCAGGATTTGCCGTCGGGTTCGCGTTTGGCGTCGATGGCAAGTACGATGCATTGCGCGCCGAAGCGATCGGCTGCGCGCCGGATGAGTTCGGGATCCTTGATGGCGGCGGTGTTGAGGGAGACTTTGTCAGCGCCGGATTTAAGCATGGCTTCGATGTCGGCCACGGAGCGAAGGCCTCCGCCGACGGTCAGGGGCATGAAGCATTGTTCGGCGGTGGCGGCGACGACCTCGTGCATGATGCTGCGGCCGTCGCTGGAGGCAGTGATATCGAGGAAAACGAGTTCATCGGCGCCTTGGGCGTCATAGGCTTTGGCTGATTCTACGGGGTCGCCGGCGTCGCGGAGCTCTTGGAATTTCACGCCTTTAACGACGCGACCGGCATTGACGTCGAGGCAGGGGATGATGCGGCGGGAGAGCATGTGGGTGGGTCCGAGGTTAAGTGACAGCGTTAGTGGTGCAAAAAGAAAGACGCACGTTGCGGTGCGTCTTTCGCTCGGGCGAGCCGACTGCGAGTGGTTTAAACGTGCGCGATGTCGGGATCGAAGTTGACGGCGAGGCGATAGACATTGCCTGGACGCATGACGAGTGGGTGATCGCGCACGAGGTGTTGCAGGAAGTGAATCTTGCCGTAGTTGGTGCGGTAGGTCGGATCAGCGCTGACAACCTCGGTCTCTTGCCAGACGGCTTGGAAATCGTCTTTGGCTACGGTGCAGCGGTGGCCTTGTTGCCCGAGTGCGAGGGCGCCTACGACGTGGTACTTCGAGTGAGGCGCTGCGATGGCGAGCGTGTAGCGGAATTTATCGAGTGTGACCTGCTGTTTAACAGTGTAGGCGTATTCGCAGCTGATCTTGGTGCCGGTGAAGGTCCACTGGACTTTCACGCTGCCGAGATTTTTGACGAATTCCTCGTTGGTGTTAATCAGGTCGGGCTGGTCGTAGCGGAAGTAGAACGCGTTTTTGAGGCCGAGACCGGTTACGCAGTTCTTGCCGTAGAAGGCAGGAATGGTCACGTCTTTGCCGAAAGTGAGTTCGGGCACCATGATAGGCGCGTAGACGTTATTGGGCCAATCGAAGACGCCGGGGCAATGCGGGAACGGCAGTGTGTCGGCGGAGAGGTGACCACCGGAGCTCACGAGCGGGATCTGCATTTGAATGCCGCTTTCAACATCACGATACAGGAACAGTCCTTGTTCCTTGCGGTTACTCTTATCGAAAATGACGTAGCGACCGCTGGTGCGGGTGGGCTCAACTTTCGGGCCGCCGGCAGGCATCTGGACGGTCTTAGCCAGACGGGACCATTGGCAGAGATAACGAGCGGCGTCGAAGTTTGCCATGCGCGTGGTGTGCGCGTCATAGGCGGTGCGTTCGGAGTCGCGCAGGTCGAGGAAACCGTGATCTTGATCCAGATAAGTCTGGTAGAAGAACATGAATAAACGACGCAGGATGTCGTAGTATTTGACCTTTTGGTCGTCGGCGATCCAGCCATCGCGTAGGCCTTGGAGAATGAGGCTGATGCAGTGCATCTGGCCATAGGCACCGGCGGCTCGGCCGAACGCCCAGCCGAGCCCGTCGTTGCGGACGAGGTCGGGCATCATCTTGATGTATTTCTCCGCGTAGGTACGAAGAGTTGGCAGTTTGCGGTCGCGCACGCCGCTGTTGGCGTGCAATTGGAGCGAGGAGCGGATGAAGACGAAGCTCATCACGCCGTAGAGATTGAAGTTGCCGCCAAGACCGGTGGGGGTGGCGTCGTCAAAGAAGCCTGCGGTGCTGGTGGCGGTCATGCGCTCGACCATGCGCTCGATGAGGCGGGAGGTTTCGTCTTTTTTGGAAAGACCAAGGGAGAAGCGAGCGACAGCTTTGGCGACGTTGAAGGCCTGCCAATGGTTGTCGTAGTCGGAACGGTGAAGGAGTGCTTTGTCGATGCGTTCGCGGGTCTCATCAACGAGGCGTTCCCACACCGGGTTGCGCTCTTTTGAGGGGCCGAAGCAGAGGAGGCCGAGAGCGGCGTAGGCTAGTCCGTTTTCAGCTGGAGGCTCGGTGAACATCTGCGCGGTGATGCAGCGCGCGGCGAGATCGACGATGTCGTAGCCCTTGAGGGTGGTCTCGCCGGTCGCGCGGTAGTATTCGCCGAGGGCGAGTGCGACGTGGCCGGGTTCGTCGGCGCGGGAGAGCTCGCCGTTGGCGGGCAGAATGGTGCCGTCAGGCTGAATTGAATCGAGGTTGTGGCCCAACATTGAGCGGGCCATATCGAGACATTGCTCGGAGAAACTATGCATGCGGTGGTTTTTGCGGACTTACTTGGTGACGAAAGGTTGAAGATGCCGAGCCGAGCGAGTGCGCGGCAAGTGCTAAGTTCGTGTGGTGGCTTTAGCGGGCGAGAAGTTTGAGGAACTCGGCGTTGGTTTTGGTCTTAGAGAGGCGAGCGATCATGGTATCAGTGGCCTCTTCGATTTTTTGAGCGACCAGAGCGCGGCGGAAGAAATGGATACCTTCGAGGGTCTTGGCATCGATCAGGAGTTCTTCTTTGCGGGTGCCTGAGGCGGCGATGTTGATAGCGGGCCATAGGCGCATCTCGGCGGCCTTGCGGTCGAGGACGAGCTCCATGTTACCTGTGCCTTTGAACTCTTGGAAAATAACGTCATCCATACGGCTGCCGGTCTCAACGAGCACGGAAGCGATGATGGTGAGCGAGCCGGCTTCTTCCGTGTTACGAGCGGAGGCGAAGAGTTGGCGAGGTTTCTCAAGGGCGCGAACGTCGAGTCCGCCGGAGCCTGTGCGGCCGGAGTTGCGGGCGGTGTTATGTGCGCGGGAGAGACGTGTGATCGAGTCGACGAAGAGTACGACGTGGCGACCCGTCTCAACGAGGCGACGAGCTCGCTCAATGCAGAGGTCAGCGATGCGGATATGATTCTCGATTTGTTCGTCGTTAGAAGAGGCCCAAATTTCGGCGGGCACGCTACGTTTGAAGTCGGTGACTTCCTCGGGGCGTTCGTCGACCAGGAGGATCATGACGAGGCACTCGGGGTTGTTTTCGAGGACTCCGAGCGCCATGTCGCGCAAAAGAGTGGTCTTGCCGGTGCGGGGTGGGGCAACAATGAGACCGCGGGTGCCTTTGCCGATGGGGCAGAACAGATCCACGGCGCGCGTGGTGAGGCGCCCATCTTTAAGCTCCATCTTGAGTTGTTTGTCAGGCGAGACCGTGGTGAGGGCGGTGAAATCCCATTTGGAGCGGCGTTGTTCGAGGGGGATCCCGTCGACAGTCTCGATGAATTTCATCTTAGGGTTCGGGAAACGACCCTCGGCTGGATACGCGGAGCCGCCGATCATCATGCCCGGTTTTAGCTTGAAGCGACGGATGAGTTCTTTCGGGACAAAGGTGTCACTCGGGCGGCGTTTGCCGTTCTTATTCATGTCGAGCAACTGGCCGTTGCCGCCGTGGGTAATATCGATGTCGAGCACGCCTTCGACGTGGATCGTTCGGTCAAAATAGGGCACGGGTGCTGGTCCGGCCGGTGCTGCAGAGGAGGGCGGCGTTGTGCTTGGGGCGAGGTTAGCCTGAGCGGTGGCTGGCACGGGTTGCTCGGCGACGGGAGCAGGTGCTGGTGTGGGCACGAAGATCGCAGGTGCTGGAGCAGGCGCTGCAACGGGCGGTGCAGCCACGATCTCTGGAGCCGCGGCGGCAGGTGAGGCCTTGGTGACAGCGGGTGCGGTCACTTCGGCGGGCGTGATGGGCTCCGCAGACGCAGCTACTTTGGCGCGGGAGGACGACTTTTTTCTTTGCATAACAAATTCGTAGGGAAAATTCGCGCCGGATGCTTGACGCTTAAAACTCTGGGCTGAATAAGGAGCGCGCTTTTTGTTAGCAGCACATCCTTAAACCCTAAAATCGAACACTATCGTGAGCGACCAGACGATTACCTCAGTTTCCCGGGAACACCGGTCATTCAGGCCCTCG
>CANHAH010000038.1 GCA_947458705.1 Opitutia bacterium
GCTGCAGTCGGGGCATCCTCCTCCACGCCTTTAGCTCAGATCGGCAAACCGGACGAAGCAGAGGCCCGAGTGTTATTGGAGCGCTTTCGCTCTGCCGGCATCAGCGGCGACTACTACCTGGAGTTTGAATTGCAGGCTTTGCCACGTCGTGGTGAGGCGCGTACGTACCGCGGCCGCCTTTGGGGTTCGCGCAATGCGCAAGGTGCGATCACGCGAATTCAATTGATCGACACCTCTGGACAAAATGTGCGTTGGTTACTGCAAAACGGTGCGACGCCCGGTGTCTGGTGCTATCGCGACGGCCAAGTAGCATCATTGCCCGAGAAATTGGTATTGGCGCCACTAATAGAGGGTATTGAATTAAGTGCTTTTGATCTGTTGATGCCGTATCTTTATTGGCCTGATTTTCAACTCACGCGGATTGAGCGGGTGCGCGGACGCCCAGCCTATGCGTTTATCTTTCGTCCACCCGTGACCTTCAGCCAAATTCATCCCGAAGTAAGCCTGGTACGGGCTTTTTTGGATACTCAATTCAACGCGCTCATGCAGGCGGAGCGACTCGGTGATAATGGACAGGTGCTGACGACTTTTGCTTTGGGTGAACTTAAAAAAATTGGCGACCAATGGATGTTGAAATCCGTCGACCTACGCAATGAAAGCTCGCGCGATAAAACGCGGTTTTTAGTTACGGCTGTTGCGCTCAATCTTGAGTTTACCCCTGCGCTTTTTGAACCGGGTCGTCTGGGGGACGACGTGGCCGCGCCGCGGAATGATCGCATCGTGCGACTTGCGCCATGAGTCGGCCGCATCCGACGCGATCAGTCGTTTTCGATCTTGATGGTACGTTACTGAACAGCCTGCCGTTGGTATTGCGGGCTTTTTCTCACGCTTTGGAGCCTTATGGCGGAAAGCCGACGATGGAGATGTTTGCTCATTTCGGCGGCCCACCGGAGAAGATTTTTCAAGGCCTCATCGCTGATGCGCGTGACGTGCCTGCGGCATTGACGCGTTTGCATGAGTTTCACCGCGACCATCATCATCTGATTGAGCCCTTTCCGGGAGCCAAGGCGATGTTGGGTGAATTACGATCACGCGGCGTTGCGTTAGCCGTCTGGACTGGACGAGATCGTGCGAGCGCAGAGCATCTTTTTGCGCTGCATGGTTTGGAAGAATTTTTTACTGAGGTCGTATGCGGTGATGATTTGCCCTCGCACAAACCTGATCCAGCCGGACTCCACGAGATTTTGCGTCGACTTGGGTTGAAGGCCCATGAAGCGCTCTATCTGGGTGATGCCGATGTGGACGTCACAGGTGGGGCAGGGGCAGGCGTCGACACCATATTAATTCAACATATGCGCACCGCTGCGCCCGAAATATCTGCACAAGCTTGGCGTTTGGTGGGCTCGCCGTTTGAGGCCTACGAATGGGCGCTGCGCTGCACTTCGACCTAAATTTTTTATTGCTGCGCGCTGCGGCCCGATGGCACGGTATGGTTTCTCTACCCCGCCTTAAATTACCCCAACGTCATGGCTACTCGCTCCCGCTCCAACTCGTCACCGCTCACATTTGATTTACCCGATTCCCTCATCGCTAAGATCGAGTCGCTGCGCCGGCAAAGAAATCTCAAGTCTGTCAGTGAAGTCGTACGTCTCGCAGTGGATGAATTTGATTTTACGAGCTGTGAATTCACGACGGATCCGTTTCGCCAAATTTCCGTACGCGTGGCCGATGCGCAGCGCGGTGTGCTGAAGCGGGTTGCTCGTCAGAAGCGCGCGAGTATCGGTGAAGTTGTACGCCGCGCCATCGAAGCTTTACCCATCAAAGCGACCGTGAGCACGAAGAAAAAACGCTCAGCGCGTTAAGCGGTTGTTGGCGCCCTACGGCTGGAGCGATCTGTCGCGCGCGGTCGAAGAGCTCGGTGGAGCTTGCCTTTGCGTGCTCTGGCTCTCTTTAGTTTTATCTCTTCACGCCGATGTCTTCTACTCTTCCGCTTCTATCTACTTGGGCTCGTAACGTCTCGCCGTCGCCGACTCTTGCTGTCGACGCGAAAGCCAAAGCGCTTCAGGCCGCGGGTGAAGACGTGTGTGGTTTCGCCGCAGGCGAGCCCGATTTCGATACGCCCGAGCACATCAAAGAAGCCTGCATCGCCGCGCTTAAAGGCGGTAAGACGAAATATGCGCCCACTCCTGGCATCGAGCCGCTGCGCCAAGCAATCGTCGATCGCTATCTCGCCGAATACGGACTCAAAGCCGCACCCTCTCAGGTCATTGTGTCACCCGGCGGTAAATATAACTGCTACCTCGGCGTGCTCGCGACGTGTTCGCCGGGCGATGAAGTCATCGTGCCTGCGCCCTACTGGGTGAGTTATCCCGAGATGGTAAAACTGGCCGGAGCGACGCCGAAATTTGTCCTCGCGGATGATCGCACAGGTTTTCGTCTGACCCCGGCCATGGTTGAGGCGGCGATCACGCCACGCACCAAACTGCTGATTCTCAACTCGCCCTCTAATCCCACGGGAGCTGTTTATACCCGCCAAGAGCTTGAGGCGATCGTGGCTGTAGCCATCAAGCACAACCTCTACATTCTCTCCGACGAGATGTACGAGCACCTCGTTTACGACGGCGTCAAACCCACCTGTATCGCGACGCTCAGCAAAGAAGCCGAGGCGCGCACTATTACCGTCGCTGGTTTCTCCAAGACTTACGCAATGACCGGTTGGCGCATCGGTACGACGCTCGCGCCCGCGCCGATTGCCAAGGCGATTTCGGAGCTACAGAGTCAGATGTCCTCCAACGTTACCACCTTCGCACAATACGGTGCGCTCGCGGCATTAAAGGAAAAGGAAAAGACCTCCGCCGCGCTGAAGCTCATGATGACGGCGTTCGACCGTCGCCGCAAATTCCTCCATGCCGAGTTAAATAAGATTCCTGGCATCACCTGTCTACTTGCCGAAGGGGCTTTTTATCTTTTTCCGAATATTTCCGGTTTTGGTCTGAGTGATATCGAATTCTGCAATCGCCTGCTCGATCAGGAAAAAGTCGCCGCGGTCCCGGGCAGCGCTTTCGGCGCCGAAGGTTATCTGCGCCTGAGCTATGCAACGGGTGACGACATCATTCAAAAAGGCGTAACTCGGCTCGCTCGTTTCTGCGCGAGCTTGAAGAAATAAATTAGCTGCCCGCGCCGAGTCGCGGGGGTTTAATTTTTTTTTGCGGCGGCCTCTGCGCACAAATAAGGTGCGACGAAACGTTCTTAGTAATATACCCGAGTCATTTAATTTCCAGCATAGCAACTCCAAGAAAGCGGTCTTTACTTGAGACCGCTTTTCATCAATTTGGGTCTTGATGGAAGACCAACTCACGGATGTGATTCGACAGAAGCTGGGTGATGCAGTGACAATTCCGTTTCCGGTCCTGACGCGTCGTGACGCGGTGGCGCCACGGCTGGAGGGAAAAGCGCGGGTCGTGATCGGGATGCGCCGGTCAGGCAAGACGTCTTTTCTCTACCAGTGTCTGGCTGATCGTCTGGCTGAGGGCATCGCGCGGGATCGCTTAGTGTATTTCAATTTCGAGGACGAGCGGCTGGGCGCGCTGGAGGCGGAACAGTTAGGCGCCCTCCTTGAAGAATACTACCGCAGCTTCCCCCACTATCGCGGAGCGGCGCGGGTTACTTGGTGCCTAGATGAAATTCAGGTCATTCCGGGCTGGGAGCGTTTTGTCCGACGAATGATCGATACCGAAAATGTCGAAGTGTTGCTGAGCGGGTCGTCGTCGCGGATGTTGAGTCGGGAAGTGGCCACGGCCATGCGAGGCCGCGCGCTGGAAACGGTGATCACGCCGTTTAGTTTTCGAGAGTTTGCCCGCGCGGGCGGCGCCATGCCGCCGACGGCGCGACGACTCACCAGCGCGGCGGAGCAATCGGCTTGGCTCGCACGGTTCGACGATTATCTGGCCATTGGCGGTTTTCCGGAGGCGGGAAAACTCACCGCCGCGCGTGATCGCGTCGGTTTGCTCCAAGGTTATGTGGACAGCGTGCTGTTGCGCGATGTGGCGGAGCGGCACGGCATCGCAAATCTGGTCGCCCTGCGAGCTTTGGTGCGCCAGCTATTGCGTTCACCCGCCATCGCGCTGAGCGTAAGCAAGATTTATGCGGATTTCCATTCCCGAGGAATCGCGGTATCAAAGGAGCACCTGCTCGCCTTCCTCGCACATTTAGAAGATGCCTTTTTGGTCTTCACGGTTCCGCTGTCCACCCGCTCCGAACGTCAGCGGCAAGTCAACCCACGCAAACTGTATCTGGCCGATCACGGGCTGGCCCAAGCCTTCAGTGCTTCGGCCGGTCTAGATCGCGGACACCTACTCGAAAATATGGTGGCCTGTGAACTCGCCCGGCAGAGTCGCGATCTCGCCTACGTTCGTACGCCGCAGGGGCATGAGGTCGATTTTCTCGCGACCGCCTTTGACGGCACGCGTTGTCTCGTGCAAGTCACCGCGGATATTTCGTCGGCTAAGTCGTTTGAGCGCGAAGTACGATCACTGTCCGAGGCCGGTGCGCTCTTTCCGGATGCGCGGAGGATTCTGCTTTCGGAAACGGCACCGCCTCGTGGCCAATCATTACCAGTGGGAATCGAACGATTTCCCGTCTGGCGCTGGCTGCTCGACGCACCGGGTGGCAACGAAAGATGAAACAGGTCAGTACCACTGGCTGCCCGGCGTAGATCAAACCACGAACTTTTGAGGCGAATCAGGCGTTTTAAGGGGAGTCGCGCAGGTAGAATCGAATTCGGGTCAAAGAGTGGGACCATTATGCGGGGCCGGCGACGGGGTTTCTCATCATCAATTCGCTTTAATCGCCGTTGATACGAATTTCCGGAGCGAATTAAACGCTTGGGGCCCAAGAAATGGAAACATCCGCCGTTTTCCGCGACGCGCGGTCTGGCCCATGAAAATGAGAGGGCGCATTGTGCCGCAGCTTCTGATGCGAGCGAAGAGGTTTGGCCGATTGGCCATGATGGCTATAATTTTCGTCTCAATGCCTTCGGTTTCGAGCACGTTTTTTAGGTAGTCCACCGCGGGACGTTCGCCCTCGGGCGGGTCGCTAATGTCGAGGCGCAGGAAATTTTGGAAATGTTTAAGCGATTCTTAGTCGATGTTTTTCCAATCAGCGGGCACGACTGTTTCAGCGACTCGGCTTTGTAAGGTGAGGAGAATTAGGACGAGGGTGAGGCCGCGGCGCAGAAGTCTTAAGATCATAGATGGGTAATTGGGGCTAGGATTGGCAAGAGTTGGGCCGAGCCAAAACGCTACATTCTTCGAGCTGAAAAATGAGTTGTTCTGGGGTATTCGCCCTCGCTTCGTCGCGTGGAGTACGACAGGGTGAGTTATGGCTAAATCCCAAAACTCAAAGAAACAGACCAAGAAAGCGCCTCTCAAAACCGCGGCTGAGAAAAAAGCGGCCAAGCGCGACAAGAAGAATAGCCGATAATCCATCGGACTTTTTTCAATCGAACTAAGCCTCGGACTTTTGGGTTCGAGGCTTTTTGCTTTTTTGTGGTAGCGATTCTGATTGCGCGCTGCGGCCAAAATCTGCGGCTTTGGATGGATGGGAGCAAAATATTTACCGACCATTCGCGATTTGAAGGCCAGCCAACGGTTTCAGCTCAAGCAGAGTGCGCTGCCTAAGCTGAAGAAAAAATCCGGCCAAAAGGCTAAGAAAAAATAAATCTTGGTTCAGCGCGTTTGTGTGCGACTGAGCAATTCATGGCTCTTCGTAACGATTTTTTCTTCGAGGCCAGCGGACCACGGACCGGGACGGCCGTAGGGAATCATGGACGTGTCGCCCTCATAGCGACCCTCGGCTAGGACACGTTCGCTGGGGATGTAGGCCATGACATCGTTGCTGTAGCCAAACACCCAGAGCGGGCCTTGGTTTTCTGCGCGCAAGCGCAGCGCGTAATCGACGACGACTTCGCCTCCGAGTGCGGCCCAAGCAAGATTACCTAAGCGCCATGCTTGGATCGGATACGAGTGAGTCAGAGGGATTTCGCCGTAATTTTTTATCTGGTCTTTCATGGCGGCGGCCCACGCCTGATGCATTTGGCGGTTGGGCTGTTCTTTTTGCTCCGCCTCTAGGATCTGCTCTGGGCTGGGCCGACGAGCGTAAGTGAGTGTGATTTCTTCGGCTGCGGCGGAAAATTTTCCATGGATCTGCGTCATGGGACGGCCGAGTGCGCGGTCGGCGGCGTCGGCGAGGGCGAGACCGTGTTGTTCGGCGAGCTCGACGGTGCCGCGTGGGTTTGGGTTGATATCGGCGCCGCAGCCTAGGGCAAATAATACGGTCGCGCCGGGATGGCGTTTTTCGAGTTCGGCTTGTGCGCAACCCGCGTAATCGCCGTGCCATTGGTAGAAGGATAGCGTGGTGTTGTGGCAGGCGTAGGAGACGAGCAGGGCGGTTAACGCACCGCTGGCATTGTGTACCGCTAGGACCGGCACGCGTGGATCACTGGGGCCGCTGAGGGTTCCGGCGGCGCGGCGGGCGGGCATTTCTTTTTCGGGATTTTCGCGCCGGTTGACGCCGAAGCTCGCACTATCTTCGCCCCACGCAATCGTGGCCGGTGCGAGATGGGTAAGCGCGTAATCGGCGGCACGAACGATTTTTTGTTCTAAATCGCGGCGGTAGGCGTCGGCCTTGGCTAGCCCGTCGGCGGGTAAGATACGTAAGCCAATGATGCTGCCTTCAAGCCATGGCGAACAATGGGTGTGTGATACGTTGATCATCACCGCAGCGCGAGGTAGGTGGTGTTTTTTCTCTAGTTGGGCGCAGACGCGGGCGGTGATTTCTCGAGTGATGCCGCAGAGATCGAGCGTGAGCAGTACGCCGCGTTTGCCGGCGGGATCGGCGAAAGCGAGGGCTTTGACCCAGAGCTCTTGCGCGGTGCCATCGGCGGGATGGGTGCGTGCAGCGTACCCGGTCATCCAAACGCCAGCCGGAGGTGTGATGATTTCTCGTCCAGTGCCGACCTGCCAGAAGGCTGTGCTAGGGGAGGTGGCTGCCTGGACTAGCGTGGCAAGAAACGTAAGAACGAGGGCAAAGCGTAAATGGCGGCGATAGGTGATGATTATCATGGGATAGACGCTTTGAGTGGGGATGCAGGAAGATGATGTGTTCAGACCTTGCGGGTGATCATGTGCGCACGATATCGCCGGAGCGCTTTTGGACATCGGCGATAACGGTGGCGATGCGTTCCATCTCGGTAAGGTCGGTCAGGAGCTTGGTTTGTGGCAACCAGAGGGCTTCTTCGATGAGCACGTCATTCACGGGGCATGCATTGCGCTCAATCCAGGCTTTGAGTGCTGTTTTGCCATAGATGCGTTGGTAGTGTGGGTTGTCCGCGAGAGCGAGCACGTGAGCGGAGGTATTAAGCCGTGTGTAGCCGCTGCTGGCGGCGACGCCTTGTTTGGCGAGAGCCTGGATAAATTTCGCTCGAGGGAGACCGGAAAAGGCTTTGGCGTCATAGCGAAACATGTAGAGGTGCCACGCGCTACGTGTACTTCCTGGAGTTAAGGCCGCAGGGGTGATACCGGGTATTTGACGAAGCAGTGCACTCAGATGGGTGGCGTTGGCGTCGCGGGTTTGGGCCTGGTTTTCGAGTCGAGCCATTTGGCTGACCAGAAGCGCTGCTTGAAATTCGGTTAGCCGGTAGTTGGCGCCGCGACCGTAACTCGGTCTGGGGCGTCCGCCACCCGGGGTATGATAATTGTAACACTGATCGGCGAATGCGTCGTCGTTGGTAAGAATGGCGCCGCCTTCCCCGGAGGTGAGGTTTTTGCTGGCTTGAAAACTGAAGCATCCCCCGAGGCCTTGCGTGCCGACAGGTTGTCCACGCCATTCTGCGATTGGAGCCTGACACGCGTCTTCGATGAGAGGAATGCTCCTAGAGCGGGCAAGCGCAGTAAGAGCGTCCAGATCTGCGGGCGAACCGCCAATGTGCACAGGCAAAATCAGACGGGTAGCAGGCGTCAGCGCAGCAGCCACGCTCTTAGGATCAACTTGAAACGTCGTTGCTTCGGTATCGGCAAAAACGGGCAGAGCGAAACTGGTGGTTATGCTATTGAAAGTTGCGACAAACGTATACGCAGGCAGAATTACTTCGTCGCCCGGCCCGATATTGAGGGCGCCAAGGGCGGTGAGGAGCGCGGTGGTGCCCGAAGAGGTAGCGATACAATGCCGCGCCCGCATGCGTCGCGCGAAGGTGGCTTCAAACGTGGCAACACGTTTACCGCCAGTGGTACGTCCCCATCGACCGCTGCGCAGCACTTCGATTAAAGCGGTTTCGTCCGTAGCGTTGACCAACGGCCAAACGGGGGCGGTGGGCGTCATCGGGGCTGCGCTGGGCGTGGACGCAGGAGTGGCGGCGTGGGTGCGGCCAGCAAGACTGAGGGCGAGACTGGCTCCGGCGGTTTTACTGATGAACGTGCGACGAGAAACAGGGCGGGGAGAGGCGGAGTCGGACATGGGGTAAAGCGACGGAGCAATCAATCGGAGCTCAGGTAAAATAGCCAAGTCCGGAGTTTGGGCGATACGGGTGATTGACTCTCGTTGGAGCCTGCGCAGGACGGAGGGGTGAACCCGTATTCACTGACCCTGCGTTCGCTCACCGTCGCCGATCATCCCGCGGTAGCGCGGCTGTTGCATCATTCGTTAGTTAGTTGGTACGAGAGTAGGCTGGGGCAAGGTGCGCGGTTTGGGGATTCGTCGGCACCCTTTTTATTGTTTCCCGAAGTGTATGCGGTTTTGGATCCCGGGCACTCTGTAGCGGCATGGGATCAATCTACGGGTAAGTTAATCGGCGTATGTTTTATGCATCCCCGTGAGACTCATGTGGCCGTAGGCATCGTGGCGACGGCTCCGGAGGCACAAGGGCGCGGAGTCGCCCGTGCGATGTTGCAACCGGTAATTGATGCGGCTATTGCGCGTGGATTGCCGGTGCGCTTGGTGTCGAGCTTGATGAATCTTGATTCGTTTTCGTTGTATTCACGCTTAGGTTTTGTAGCGCATACAATTTATCAAGATCTGACCTTTACTGTACCCGCGACGGGACTTGCGGGGGCCGCACCGCTCGAGGCTCGGCGGGTGCGTCGTGTGACCGAAGTAGCCGAGGCGGTGCGGTTGGCCGCGTTTGAGCGGGAATTGCAAGGGATCGAGCGCGAGCGAGATTATGTTTTTTTTCTGCGCAATCAAATTGGGGCTTGGCGAGTTTGGGTGTTGGAAGACGCCAGCGGAGCGCTGGAAGGATTTATCGTCGCGAGTCACCATCCCTCGTGCGTCATGCTCGGGCCGGGCGTGGCGCGGGATGAAGCGGGGGCGGCGGCGTTGTTGTGGAGCGCTCTGGATGCGATGCGCGGCTTGAGTCCGGTGTTTTTGGTGCCGAATGCAGCGGCGCAGTTGGTCCAGACGTGTTACGGTTGGGGCGCACGCAACATCGAATTACACGCGGCGCAAACATTGGGTACTATGGTTGCGGCTAGAGGTATCTCGTTTCCGACGTTTTTGCCCGAGACGGGTTGAGCAACGAAAAGGTGGGTATTGCCACGGTTGAGTGCGGCCTATTGAAACGGTTCCGTTAATTCACCCCCGTCGGATTCACTGTAGATTAACGTTTTCCCATGGCTAATATTCAAGGAGCAGGCACGCAACAACACACCTACGATGCCATCGTAATTGGCTCTGGTATCAGTGGCGGCTGGGCCGCGAAGGAGCTCACCGAGAAGGGGCTTAAGACCCTCGTGCTCGAACGTGGCCGCGACGTGAAGCACGGGGATTATCCAACGGCAATGACCGAGAGCTGGGAATTTGAAGGTCGCACCAAGCTTTTGCCGGCAGAGCTCGCCAAGCAGGAAAAACAAAACCGCACCGGCTACACCACGCATCCGGCTTCAGCGCACTGGTTCGTGAATGATTTGGAGAACCCTTATTCCGAAGAGAAACGCTTCGATTGGATGCGTGGCTATCACGTCGGCGGACGTTCATTGCTCTGGGGGCGTCAGTCTTACCGTTTGAGCGATCTAGATTTCGAGGCTAACGCCAAAGAAGGAATCGCAGTGGATTGGCCGATTCGCTACGCGGACATTGCTCCGTGGTATGATTATACTGAAAAATTCGCCGGAATCAGCGGCAGTCTCGAGGGTTTACCGCATCTGCCCGACGGTGAGTTCTTGCCGCCGATGGAGATGAACTGCCTCGAAAAAGACGTGAAACGTCGCGTGGCCTCCGCGTTTGGTGGTCGCCCGATCATCATCGGTCGCGTCGCCAACCTTACCCAACCCCACAACGGCCGCGCGACCTGCCAGTACCGCAATCGCTGCATCCGGGGTTGTCCCTACGGTGCCTATTTTAGCAGCAATGCCGCGACGCTCCCCGCCGCCTACGCTACGGGTAATCTCACGCTCCGGCCCTTCTCGATCGTGAGTGAAATCATCTACGATAAAAACCGGAGCCGCGCAACCGGTGTGCGCATCATCGACACGCAGACCAACGAGGTAATCGAATTTTATGCGAAGATCATATTTTCCTGCGCTTCCGCGGTCGCTTCGACTTCCATCTTGCTCCAATCTACCTCGGAACGGTTTCCCAACGGTCTTGGCAATGATAGCGGCGAGCTCGGACACAACCTGATGGATCATCATTTCAAGGTCGGGGCCGCGGGTGTTTCGGATGATTTCAAGGACTCCTATTTTCGTGGTCAGCGCGCCAACGGCATCTACATCCCGCGTTTCCGCAATCTGAACAAAGAAACCGCGCGAAAAGATTACCTCCGCGGTTTCGGTTACCAAGGCAGCGCGAGCCGCACGGATTGGGCGCGCGGCATCAAGGAGCTCAATATGTTCGGCTCCAAATTTAAGGCCGATATGATTGCCCCTGGTCCCTGGCGTTTCGGCATCGGCGCCTGGGGCGAGTGTCTACCCTATCACGCCAACCGTCTCAGGCTGAACTCCAAGCTCCGCGACAAATGGGGCCAGCCCACGGTTACGTTCGATTGCGGCTGGAAGGAAAACGAATACGCGATGCGAAAGGACATGAAAGCCTCTGCCGTCGAGATGCTCGAAGCCGCCGGACTCAAAGACGTCACACCCTACGACGACGTTGTTAACAGTGCGCCGGGTAATTGCATCCACGAAATGGGCACCGCGCGCATGGGCCGTGACCCGAAAACTTCGGTTTTAAACAAATGGAATCAAGTCCACACCGTACCTAATGTCTTCGTGACTGATGGTGCCTGCATGACTTCTGGGGCCTGCGTGAATCCGTCGCTTACCTACATGGCGCTGACAGCCCGGGCCTGCGATCACGCGGTCAAGGAGCTGAAACAACACAACCTCTGAACTGCGGAAATTACGACCATGTCCCAGCGCACGCTCTCCTCTGCACCTGTGCAACCCCACCTCGCTGACACGATGACTCGCCGCGCCGCGTTGAAACGCGCGGCTTTGTTTCTTGGCGTTGCTCTCACGCCTTCGTTGATCGCCAATGTCCTCCAAGCCGCCGCGGTTCCGGGGGCCAAGGCTTTATTTCTATCGTCGGCGCAACTCGATCTAGTGACCGCTATCGCCGAGCGAATTTTACCGCGCACAGATACGCCCGGCGCTTCCGATGTCGGCGTGCCCGCATTTGTGGATCTTATGCTGGGAAAATATAGCACCGAGAGTGAACGACAGGTTTTTACTGCTGGTCTCGATGAGGTTAATGCCGCGAGCCTAGCCGCCCATGCGCAGTCTTTCGTGAAAGTAAGCGCCGAGCAGCAGGATGCGATCCTGATGAGAATCGCCGTGGCCTCGCAAAAAAAAGATAAAACCTTTTTTCATCAAATTAAGGAGCTTACCGTGGTCGGATATTTTACCTCCGAGATCGTCGGCCGCACGGTGTTGCACTACGATCCTGTGCCTGGACGCTTCCAAGGCTGCGTGCCGATTTCAGAAGTCGGCAACGTCTTGTGGACGAAGTAATTGTTCGCGAAATCTCACCGTGATTTCTCCTGGAGCTGTGGAGCGACTTCTTGGCCAAGCCATTCGATCGCGCGCAAGGCCTTCGCGTGCGGCAAAGCGGCCACGCTCATTTGAAATGTCACGCGGCTGATTCCACCCAAAGATTCGTCGATACCACGAATTTTTTTTACAACCGTCGATGGGTCACCGATCACCAGTGCTCCTGTCGGACCGCGGAGGGCATCAAATTGCGCCCGCGTCGTGGCCGGCCAGCCTCGCTCAAGACCGATCTGCGTAAATGTACGAGCGTAACCGGGAAAAAACTCATCGGCCGCTTGCTCGTTGGTTTCGGCGAGATAACCGATGAGGTGCAGCCCAACTTTGAGACGCTCTGGGGCGTGACCGGCGCGGCGACCGGCTTCGCGGTAGAGGTCGATCAACGGTTTAAAGCGGTGGGGTTGCCCGCCGATGATCGCGACCATGAGCGGTAAACCCAAGACACCCGCTCGCACAAACGATTGAGGTGTTCCGCCCACGCCGAGCCAGATCGGCAAGTTAGCCTGCACGGGCCGCGGATAAATTCCCTGACCTGTGAGCGCTGGGCGATGTTGGCCCGACCAATGAACCTGCGTCTCCGCGCGGATTTTAAGTAGCAAATCAAGTTTCTCCGCGAACAGGGAATCGTAGTCCTGCAGATCGAGTCCGAAAAGAGGATAGGCCTCTGTGAAAGATCCGCGGCCGGCGACGATCTCGGCGCGGCCCTGCGAGATCAGATCGAGCGTGGCGAAATCCTGAAAGACGCGCACCGGATCGTGGGCGCTGAGCACAGTCACCGCGCTGGATAGCCGAATGCGTTGGGTGCGAGCCGCTGCTGCGGCCAGGATGATGGCTGGCGCTGAATCCAAAAAATCTTCGCGGTGGTGTTCGCCGATTCCAAAGACGTCGAGCCCGGCTTGATCGGCGAGGGCTATTTCTTCGAGTAGATCGCGCAGGCGCTCCGCGGGTGTGAGGGTTTCACCTGTAATTGGGTCGGATTGGATCGCGACGAAACTATCTAGACCGATTTCCATACGTGATTTTTTTAACGGGCACTAAAGCCGGGCTAGCAGTTTAGGCTTTTTTGACGAAGCAGGCTTTGAGGGCCATTGAGCTGCCTTCGATTTTGCAGGCGATCTCGTGATCGCCGTCCTGGAGGCGGATATTTTTGGCCTTGGTGCCGGCTTTGAGTACTTGGGAGCCGCTGCCGAGTTTAAGGTCTTTGATGAGCGCGACGGTGTCGCCTTCAACCAGGACGTTGCCGTGGGCGTCTTTGACGACGCGTGTGGCTTCAGGAGCGGCTGCCTTGGGCCACTCGTGGCCGCAGGTGGCACATTCCCAGTGGTTGGGGTGGCTCAGAATATCATCGACTGTGCATGCGGGGCAGGGCGGGTGGCTCATGTTGAGATTGATGAAAGAGTTTAAAGGCAGCCGTTGCGATCGAGTAATCCGACGCTGCAGTCGACTAATCTGAGCCGGCAAGAGGGTGAAGCTTGATCCCTTCGTTGCACCGTATGTGCTCGCTAGGTGCTGACCACTCTTCGCCGCGCGGAGTACGCTGAACTCATTGGACTATTTTTTCTGCTCGGCGCAGCGCTGGCCATGTGGTTCGTGCCGCTCAGTTCAGTGCTCCAAGCCCATGGGCTCGCTCAAATCCGGCCCTACGCCTTTGCGGCTTCCGCAGTAGCGGCTTTTGTGTCGCCGCTGCTATTTGGGGCGATGGCGGATCGTCACACTTCACCGGTGAAGGTGTTGCGCTGGCTCGGCTTCGCCACGGCTTTGGCGATGGTGGCGGCAAGTACGGCGATTCGTTACGGGGCGGGGCCGTGGGTCGTGTTAGCGTTGATTCAACTCCATGCCTTTTGCTCGGCGCCAATCTGGAGCATCGCCTCGACGATTATTTTTTCGCGGCTCGATGATGCCAAAAAACAATTCGGACCGGTGCGCGCGGTGGCCACGGTCGGGTGGATGTCAGGTTGCGTTTTTGTGAGTCTAATTGGGGCGGATCGTTCGACGCTCGCGGGTTACGCGGGCGCGGTGACCTGGATCGCGGTGAGTCTTTTTACCTTCAAGTTGCCGGAGCTGGTGATTCCTAAATCGATCCAGTCGTTGTCGTGGACACAACGGCTCGGCCTGGATGCGCTGACGCTGTTGAAACATCCGGATCATCGGGTCGTATTTTTAACCGGGGCGTTATTCACGATTCCATTGGCGGCGCTCTATGTTTACACTCCTGTGCACATGCAGGAACTCGGGCTTGTACACACGACGGCGTGGATGAGTGTGGGGCAAATTTCGGAGGTGGTGGTGATGTTGTCCCTCGGGGCGCTGATCGGGCGCTGGCGGTTAAAATGGATTTTGGGGTGTGGCTTGGCATTGGGTGTTATTCGCTACGGCTTAAGTTCGTGGGCTACACCGCCGGCTTTGATCGCCGGAATTACATTGCATGGAGCCTCGTTTGCACTGGTGACGATCACGGAGCAAATTTACCTCGATCAACGTGTCGATCACGCATGGCGGGCCCGAGCGCAGGCCTTGATGGCGCTGCTCAACAGTGGCGTGGGTAACATGATGGGTTATTTGGGCTCAGGACTTTGGTTCGCCCACTGCTCCAGCGAGGGGCGTACGCAGTGGCCAATTTTTTGGGGCGGACTTGGCGTGGCGATGGTAGCGGTGTTGATCTTTTTCCTTGCGATGTACCGCGGCCGGAATCGAGCGGGTGCGTCGATGCATTAAAGTTTACGGATCTTGTCAGCACGTGTACGGGCGCGCGTACTGTCCGTAACCATGGCTTTTACCGATGAGGAAGAGATCTTGTTCAACTCGATTGGTGAAACCGTGCTCAAACGTCTGCGTAAAACGCGTAACCCATCAGATCTCCTCGCAGTTTTGCGGAGCGATCAAAAACAATTTGAGCGGGCTTACATGACGGCCCCGGCGGCGGCGCGTTCTAGTGTCGCATGTCGAGCGGGCTGCGACGCGTGTTGTCACGTGCCCGTGGGAGTGCAGGCGCATGAAGTACTCATCGTGGCGGAGCATATTCAGAAGACATTTTCACCCGAGGAGCTTGAAAACGTGATCGCGCGGACGGTGGCCCATCGCGCGGCTTTTGTAGGTAAAACGAATCGGGCTCAGGCTGCGCTTAAGTCACCCTGCGTTTTACTGCGCGCCGGAAATTGCACCGTTTACGAAGCGCGGCCCGAAGCGTGTCGTTCGCACCACAGCCACAACGCGGCGGCTTGCGGGCAGAATCTCGATTTAAGCCGCGAGGAGATCGACGTGTATGTGCCCGGTGTTCGTGGGCGCATGTTTGCGGTAATGCTTGGAATCGACCAAGCGGTGGCGGAGGCAGGCTACGATGGGCAAGCGTACGATTTCGGTTCGGCGCTTTATGAAGCACTTACGGACGGTTTTTGCGCGGTGCGATGGACACAGCGGCAGCGAGCATTTTCCGATGCAAGTCGTGAAGAAGGATCCGAAAACTCAGACGGAGAATCTGGTGTGATTCACGCTGAAGGTTTTTTCCGATAAAGCGCCTTCGCCTCTGCCCCCTGCGATGACTGTGCCGCAGGACATGATTTCTATAGGGGCGGGCCTTGATGCGCTCCGCCCCCTAATCTAGGCTGCAAACAAGTCCTGAGGCATTGCTTACACTGAAGCTAGAATAGTGTTGAGCGTCTGACTCGGGCGCAGCGCGGCGGAGGCTTTGGCGTCGTCCGGTTTGTAGTAGCCGCCGATGTCGGCGGGTTTGCCTTGGACGGCGATCATTTCGGCTACGATCTGTTTTTCGCTCGCGGTCAATTTTTCGGCGATGGGCGTGAAACGGGCTTTGAGGTCGGCATCTTTGGTTTGAGCGGCGAGGGCTTGGGCCCAATAGAGGCACAGGTAGAAATGGCTGCCTCGGTTGTCGATGCCGGCGCCGACTTTGCGAGCTGGCGATTTGTCGTATTCTAGGAACTTGCCGTTGGCTTCGTCGAGGGTCTCAGCGAGGACTTTGGCTTTGGCGTGGTTTTGGGTGATGCCCAGATGCTCGAAGCTGGCGGCGAGGGCAAAGAATTCGCCCAGGCTGTCCCAGCGCAGGAAGTTCTCCTCCGTGAATTGCTGAACGTGTTTCGGAGCGGACCCGCCCGCGCCGGTTTCAAAGAGTCCGCCACCATTCATCAAGGGAACGATAGAAAGCATCTTGGCGCTGGTGCCGACTTCAAGAATCGGGAAGAGATCGGTGAGGTAATCGCGGAGGACGTTGCCGGTGACGCTGATGGTATCGAGGCCGGCTTTGAGGCGATCGAGAGTGGCGAGACAGGCTGCGGCAGGCGCAAGAATTTTGATGTCGAGGCCGGCGGTGTCGTGTTGTGCGAGGTAAGTTTTAACTTTTGCGATGATCTGCGCGTCGTGGGCGCGAGCAACGTCGAGCCAGAAGATGGCGGGTGTCGCAGAGAGGCGGGCTCGGTTGACGGCGAGTTTGACCCAGTCCTGCACGGGGGCGTCTTTGGTCTGGCAGGCGCGCCAGATGTCACCCTCGTCGACGAGGTGCTCGAGGAGAACTTTGCCTTCTGAGTCGACAACCCGGATGGTACCTTTGCCGGGAGCTTGGAAGGTTTTGTTGTGCGAGCCGTACTCTTCAGCGGCTTGGGCCATTAGACCGACGTTGGGTACTGTGCCCATGGTCTTGGGATCGAAGGCGCCGTGTTTTTTGCAGAATTCGATCGTGGTGGCATAGACGCCGGCGTAGCAGCTGTCCGGGATGACGCAGAGGGTGT
This sequence comes from Opitutia bacterium, assembly GCA_947458705.1. GTDB lineage: Bacteria > Verrucomicrobiota > Verrucomicrobiia > Opitutales > Opitutaceae > Tous-C4FEB. The sequence goes on from CANHAH010000038.1 coordinate 16,775, forward strand.
CTTGGCCTTTACCGGCGGTGTTCCACATTTGGCCGGAGGTGCGAATCATCGCAGGCATGGAGGCGTCGATGATGACGTCGGACGGTACGTGGAGGTTGGTGATACCCTTGTCGGAATTGACCATCGCGACGGCGGGGCGCGCGGCGAAGACGGCTGCGATGTCTGCCTCGATGGCGGCTTTTTGGTCGGCGGGAAGTGTGGCAATTTTACTAAGGAGGTCTCCGAAGCCGTTGTTCAGATCAACGCCGAGAGCGGTTAGGGCTGGGCCGTGTTTGGTGAAGAGGTCTTTAAAGAACACGCGCACAGCTAGACCGAACATGATCGGGTCGGAGACCTTCATCATGGTAGCTTTAAGATGGAGGGAGAAAAGGGTGCCGTCTTTCTGCGCTTTTATGATCTGTTGCGCGTAAAAAGCGCCGAGCGCCTTGCGGTTCATGAAGGTGGCGTCGATTATTTCACCGGCCTTAAGCGGAGTTTTCTCTTTGAGGACGATGGTTTGAGCGGCCTTAGCGAGGGCTTCAGGCGAGGCGCCTGCCGGTGCGGGTGCGGGCACGAATTCGATGCGCACGGTGGTCGCGGCGGTGATGGTGACGGACTTCTCGTTGGAGAAGAAATCATCTTTGCCCATGGTACCAACGGAAGTCTTTGACGCGGTAGACCACGCTCCCATGGAGTGCGGATGCGCGCGCGCGTAGGCTTTGACCGCTTTAGGAGCGCGGCGGTCGGAGTTGCCTTCGCGCAGGACGGGGTTCACGGCGGAACCCATGACTTTGCCGTAACGGGCTTTGGCGTCTTTCTCGGCGTCGGTGGTGGGGACTTCGGGGAAATCAGGGAGCGCGTAGCCTTTGGCTTGGAGTTCGGCGATGGCGGCCTTCAGCTGCGGCACGGAGGCGGAGATGTTAGGCAGCTTGATGATGTTGGCCTCGGGCTTGAGGGTGAGGGCGCCGAGTTCGGCTAGGGCGTCTGGCACGCGCTGCGCGGGTGGGAGCAAGTCGGAAAAGGCCGCGAGGATACGGGCGGCGACGGAGATGTCGCGGGTTTCAACGGCGATGCCGGCGTGTTTCGTGAAAGTCTGCACGATCGGCAGGAACGAATACGTGGCGAGCGCGGGTGCCTCGTCGGTGATGGTGTAGATGATGGTGGGATTCGCGGACATGGGTACAAATTAAGGGGGTGAAACTAGCAGTCGGCCAGCTAAGTTTTACGAGAGGCAGCGGTCAAAAGCAATTGCTGCGCAGATTATACATTAAGCTGCTACAGCGCGGGCAGTCGGAGGGCTGGCTTTTTAAGCTGTGATCGTCTCAAGCGAGCAACCGTCGGCATTGGGCGTCTCACAATTGGGGCGGGCGATGACGCCGGGGTACGGCTCGGGGGCGAAGGCGCGGTCGGAATCGGTGAGCAGGTGTTGGTCGCAGACCTGGAAGAGATCGCGCTCGGTTTCCGTCCTCCGCATGGCGTGGAGAAACGAGCCGTCGGCATCGACGCTCTGGCCGACAAAGTTGAGGTACTTCTTCATCTTGTTGACGTGGTAGCGCTCTTCGAGATCAGGGCGCTGTGTGGCGCGGTAGAGGCGTTCGACGTAGTCGCGGACATCGGCGAGGGTAAGCGGCGTGACCGTTTGGCCGGCAAAACTCTCGCGGCATTGGCGGAAGATCCAGGGATTACGAATGGCGTGTCGGCCAATCATGACCCCAGCGGCGCGAGTCTCGCTGAGGATGCGCGTGGCGGCTGCGGCAGAGGTGACATTGCCGTTGGCGAGCACGGGGCAGCGCGCGCGAGAGACGGCGTGTGCGATGTAATCATAGTGCACTTCGCTGCGGTACATCTCTTTGACTGTGCGGCCGTGTACGCTGAGCAGATCGACGCGGTGTTCGTTCACCAAATCGAGTACGCGATCGAAGTGACGCGTATCCTCGAAACCAATGCGCATCTTGACGGTGAATAAGCCGGGCGAAGCCGCGCGCAGCGTGGCGAGGATTTCGGCAATTTTTTCTGGATCGCGCAAAAGACCACCACCGACGTTTTTTTTGTAAACTTTCGGGGCAGGGCAACCGAGGTTGAGGTCGATACCGGCGATTGGATGGCGGAGAAGTTCGTCGACGGTGCGCGCGAGGTGGGTGAGGTCTTCGCCGATGAGCTGCGCGAAGACAGGACGGCCAGTAGCGTTTTCGTCGATCGAGCGGAGAATATGTTTCTCCGGGCGCGACATCGAGTGGACGCGTAGAAATTCCGTGAAGAAATAGTCAGGCGCGCCGTAGTGGGCGACTACGCCCATGAAAGCGAGGTCGGTTACGTCCTGCATCGGGGCGAGCGCAGTAAGCGGCTGGCCCGAAATGATGCCGGTGGGAAGGGCGGTTGGATTCGGTCCGGCCACGATCACTTGTCTTCGTCGGAGGCTTCGTCCGTTTCTTCGGCCTGTTGCTTGAGTACGCGCTCAAGTACCTCGGACATGTCTTCCACGCCATCGAATACAGTGCGAGCCACGTAGAGTGGGCGTTTTTGCTGGAGGGCTAAGACGATGGAATCGCTGGGGCGTGCGTCGATTTCAATGATCTTGCGCCCAAGTTCGTTTTCCATGCGAAGCAAGATGCGAGCGAAGAAGGTGCCTTCTCGGGCGTCGTTAATTAGAATATGCTCCAATTGTGCGCCGAGTCCTAGCAGAATGCTACCGATCAAGTCATGCGTGAGCGGGCGTTCCTTTTTCTCACCCTTGAGCGACATTTGGATGGCGTTGCCGACGGAGTGGTCGACATAAATGACGAACGTCTTGTGATCATCTCCCAAGAAGACAGCGCAGCCGTTGGCGGTGGGCATGACGCCCTTGATGGCGACGGTGACGACGTCAGAATTCATGGGCTAAAGGTGTTGAGTCTGGGTGAAAAGCGCAAGTTGGAGGACGGGGTCGCGACGGCTTTCATTCGAAACCAAACAGGCTGATGCCGGCGGATTTCGCTGCGGCGAGGACCGCGGGTTTGTCGAGCATGATGACGCGTCCCGTCTCGAGTGCGGCGGCGGTGATGCCAGCGGCCTGCATGGTCTCCACTGTGCGGAGACCAAAACACGGTACGTCGAAGCGAAAATCTTGGCGGGCTTTGACGGTTTTGACGAAGAGCGTTTGATCGGTTTTGAGCGAACCAGCGCGGCTGAGCATCGCATCCGTGCCTTCGTAAGCTTCGACGGCGAGAACCGTGCCTTTGCGTACGACGCAGCCTTGTCCAATGTCGAGCCGGGCGCAATCGCGGGCGATTTGAATGCCGTGGTCTAGGTATTCGCGTTCGATGGGAAACGAGCGGCCAGTCATCGAGCCGCTGGTGGCGAGTTGGTCGTCTAGGAAAGAACGGGCGTCCAGTAGCGTGACTCCAATGGCGGAGATCTCGGCGGCAATGGCGCCGAAAATCGTCTCGGCGTTACGTCGTTTTAGCGTGGCGAGGATGCGTATCGCTTTGAGGTCGGGGTGGAGCCCTTTGAACAGTTTTCGCGGAGAAATCTGGCCGGCCATGAATGCGCTGCCCGCGCCGAAATCTTCAAGTGCGCGGAGCATTTTTCCAATCTGGCCGACGAGCAATGTGCGTCGCTCTTCAGGAGGGAAAGAGGCTATGAGTTCGGGGCTGGTTTCTTCTTCGAAGGCAATTAGGCGCACGGGGATGCTGGCGCGGCGAATGGATTGGATCACCAACTGCGGGTAAACTCCCTGGCCGGCGATGAGCACGACCGGTTTCGTGGCGTCAAAGTGGGCGGGAAGAAAAGCGGAAGGCGCGGTGGGCACAGTGGAAGGTGATACGTTGCGCGAGGCAGGCCGAGGATTGAAGCCAAATACTTGGGTGTAAAAACGCCGCGCTTAGGGGCGCGGCGGTGAAGATCAATTCCATCGCGTTCGTTTATGGCACTACGAGATTTAGGATTTTTCCAGGGACGTAGATGATGCGAGCGATCGTTTTGCCGTCGAGATACGGCGCTACTTTGGAGTGGCTGCGCGCGATAGCGACCGCGTCGTCCTGCGAGAGGCCGATGGGCACTAGCTGATCGCCGCGGTGCTTGCCGTTGACTTGGAAAACCAACTTTACCTCGGTTACCGTGAGTTTGGCTGGGTCGTAAGCGGGCCAACTTGCTTTTTGAATCGATGCGGGTTCGCCCAGACGCGCCCAAAGTTCCTCGGCTAGATGCGGTGCGAACGGTGCTAAGATCTGTAGGAATGCTAACATGTAACTGCGGCTCACTTGCGGTGCTTTTTGCACGGCATTGGCCAAGATCATCATCTGAGAAATCGCAGTGTTGAAACGCAGTGCTTCGATGTCGTCTCCAACTTTTTTGATCGTCTCGTGCAGGAGCTTGGTCAGCTCGGTTGAATCCGCGAAGGCCGGATCGGCGATGATTTTTGGGTGGATCGCGCCTTCGACACTGAGGCACTCGCGCCAGATTTTATGGAGAAAGCGATGGACGCCTTCGATTTGCTGCATGCTCCACGGTTTCATAGCCTCGAGCGGCCCGAGGAACATTAGATAGAGGCGCAATGTATCGGTGCCGTGCGAAGCGATGATCGTGTCGGGGCTCACGACGTTGCCGCGGCTCTTAGACATTTTTTCGCCGTCTTCGCCGAGGATGATCCCTTGGTGAAACAATTTTGTGAACGGCTCGGCCTGGGGAACGACGCCGAGATCGAATAAGACTTTATGCCAGAAACGCGCGTACAGCAGGTGCAGCACCGCGTGCTCGGCGCCGCCCACATAGAGGTCGGGTACGCCCCAGTAGCCGAGCGCCTTGGGTCCGGCGAAGGCGGAGGCGTTTGCCGGGTCGGTGAAACGCAGATAGTACCAGCATGATCCGGCCCATTGCGGCATGGTGTTAGTCTCGCGGCGGGCGCGGACCCAAGCTTCGCCGGCGGGGCGCGGTTGCGCGGCGGGAACGGCGGCGCCGGTCTCGACGTTGAACCACAGCTCGAGCCAAGGGGTGACGTTGGCAAGGGGGCTCTCACCATTGCCGCTTGGTAAGTAGCTCTCGACGACTGGCAGTTCCAGCGGCAACGCGGCGGGCGGCAGCGGCAACGCGTAGTGCGTGGCGCCTTCGCTCGTGTAGGTCACCGGTGTGCTCGGTACCTCGCCCGGACGAGCGGCGGCGGCACGGCGGTAATCAGCTTCATTGACCCAAACGATGGGGAAGGGTTCGCCCCAGTAACGTTGGCGGGAGAATAACCAATCGCGGAGCTTGTAGTTGACCGTGGCCGCCGCGACGCCTTTGGCGGCAAGTGCGGCGGTGACTTTCTTTTTGGCGTCAGCCCAAGCGAGACCGTTGTAGTTCTCTGAGTGGATTAGTTGCCCGTCACCCACGTAGGGTAACTTCGTAGCGCTGGTGTCGCCGGGTGGCTTGCTGGCCTCGATGACTTGGATGATGGGCAACGCGTATTTAACCGCGAATTCGTAGTCGCGCTCATCGTGCGCTGGGACGGCCATGATCGCGCCGGTGCCGTAGCCCATGAGCACATAGTCGGCGACCCAGATCGGTACGCGGGCGCCATTGATGGGGTTGATCGCGTACGCGCCGCTGAAGACGCCGGATTTATCTTTAGCTAGGTCGGTGCGCTCGAGGTCGCTTTTGCCGGCGGATTTCTTACGGTAGTCTTCTACGGCGGATTTTTGCCCAGTCGTCGTGAGCGCGTCGACGAGCGGGTGTTCCGGAGCTAGCACCATATAAGTGCAGCCAAAAAGTGTGTCGGGCCGCGTGGTGAAAATTTTGAGCGTGCCGAGTGCTGCTTGCTCTAGTTTGAACAAAATCTCGGCGCCTTCGCTGCGGCCGATCCAAGCCTCTTGCATGCGCTTGGTGGAATCGGGCCAATCGACGTCTTTTAAGTCTGAGAGCAATCTTTCGGCGTAGGCCGTGATGCGGAGGACCCATTGGCGAAGATTGCGGCGCTCTACGGGGAAGCCGCCAACCTCGCTCTTGCCGTCGACAACTTCTTCGTTGGCTAGCACGGTGCGCAGCTCGGGGCACCACCACACGGGGCGTTCGTCGACATAGGCGAGACCGCGCTTAAATAGCTGGAGGAAAATCCACTGTGTCCAGCGGAAATACTTAGGGTCGGTCGTGTCGATCTCGCGGTCCCAATCGTAAGAGAATCCAAGGGCTTTGATCTGCCGCTTGAAATTGGCGATATTGTTTTGGGTGTTGGACGCGGGATGCGTGCCGGTTTTTACCGCGTGTTGCTCAGCGGGCAGACCGAAGGCGTCCCAGCCAATGGGGTGGAGTACGTTGAAGCCTTTGGCGCGTTTGTAGCGCGCGATGATATCGGTGGCGGTGTAGCCCTCGGGGTGGCCGATGTGTAGCCCCGCGCCCGAAGGGTACGGAAACATGTCCAGCACGTAGTATTTCGGCTTCGTCGAGTTTTGCTCGGCGCGAGCGGTATGGTTTTCCTCCCAGAAAGATTGCCAGTGAGGCTCAATCTCTAGGAAGTTGTATTCTTTGCACTGGGTAGCC
>CANHAH010000039.1 GCA_947458705.1 Opitutia bacterium
TGATGCGGCATTTTGAAGCACGGCGGTGGGTGGGAATGCTTCTGGGCCTTGGCTGCCCGGCGCTGTTCCCGCAAGTCTGCGAACAGACTCGAGAAGCCGCCCTGTATTTTACGCCCGGCAGCGACCTGCCAGTAAAGGGCAGGTTCGACCGGGAAGCGCGGGTGATCCCTCTGGTGCCCGCGTGCCTTGGTCGTCGTAACTTCAGGCGGCGAGGTCGTCGTCACCAGAAGCGCGCTGTGTCCAAACTTACCCTTCGCGTTGAAGCGGAGGGAGATTTTTTCGGCCCGTACGATCTGCTCGCAGGTGCGTTCGAGCCACTGGTTGCCGGGCTCGCTGGCCCGCAGGGCGAGCACCACGCCGGCCGCCTGGTCGCGGCCGAGCTCGGGCCAGCGCTGGCTGACAATCGCGCCCAGCACCGAGGAATACTTCGGGGGCACAAACCTCAGCGTGACGCCCTGCTCCAAGCAGCGACGCTCGAAGGCTGCCCGGATTTTACGATACGGCATCGCACGCAGGAGGGCCCCGAGTTTCGAGCGCATCCAGCGCTTGCAGAACTCGAACTCCAAAAACTCGAGACCGATGCCCGCCTGCTCTGCCTTCGCTTTGGCCACCACCGCATTGATGGCGGCGTAGACCGCCATCGCTCGCGGCCCCGTCGGACCCTGGGTTGGGAACGGCGCCTTCGCGTAGGATTTAACCTGCGGCCTCTTCCCTTTGCAGTCGAGGTGGGCGAACGCGAGCGAGTCACAGTTGAGGTCGACCCCGATCCAGGACTTCGGAGTGTAAGCCTTCACCGCCGGCCGGGTCTGAGAAACATGGATATACCAGCGGTTCCGACCCTCAGGTTTGCGCAGGTCGATGGTCAAACCCTCGCGACCCGCGGTCACCGCGCGCCGGATACCCCGAATAGATGCGGGTTGCTGTTGGTTGGCCTCCATCCGCTGTTGGCGCTTGGGCCCGATCTTCTTGCCGTGGGCGTCGAACCAGACCGGGATCACCTCAAAAGTCCGGCCCGACCGGTTGGCGAGGACTGCCCGGGTGAGATCCACGCACGCGTCCGCCCAGAGCCGAAAGCGTCCGAGGTGCTGGCCGGCGTGGCGCAGTTTGAACCACTGCCACAGGCGAGCCGAGATCACCTCGGTCGGCCCGAGTTCGATCCTCAACGTCGAATTACCCGCCGCCTCGTCGGCGCCGCCGTGGGCGCTTAAATGGTCGTTCCGCGCTGCGGTGAACGCCTGCTTCCACCGCCGGTCCTTTGATTGGCGCTCGTGCCACTTCCGTCCGAGGAGGATGGAGGGATGTTTGATCCGGGCTTCGATCTGCGCTTCTTGGTGCACCAGTCGGGTGAGCTTACAGGTCAGCCCGTGGCGTTCGCCCCGGCGCTTCGGGTCGGAAACGGCCAGCAGCAGTTGGGCCCAGGTCCGAGTGATATCCGCCGTCGTGTCGGCCAAGGCGGCGAGCGCGCACTCCCGCGCCGAATCTAGGTGGCCTTGGGCGGTGACGATGGCGGCGTTCACCATCCGCCCCGGAAATTTAAACTCCTTCATCAAGGCCGGCTTTGAGACCGCCTGACCCTGGCCCAACCGGTGCAGGATCGCGCGCTCCATTTGGCAATAGGCGGGCGCCCGCTCGAGCAAAGCGAGCCCGGCGGGAGTTAGCTCCCGCAGCAGCCCAATGGTGGTCACGTAGACATCCTGGAGCAGCGGTTCGTAATGAACCGAGCTCGGCGTGGCGCGCTTTTTAATGTTGAGCTTGGGCACGGTCGGGAACCGGAAAAAAAGGAAAATTAAAGGGCAAGAAAACCGAGCTGCGCACAACCCAAATCTACGATGAAACGTTTGCTCTCTATCGCCTGCTACTGTCACCGACTCGGTATCCATCCCCAGACCCTCAGAAAGCTGGAGCGGGAACGGCGCTCGCCTCAGGCGGTGCCGACGCGCACCGCGGGCAATCACCGCCGTTACGAGATCGTCGAGGACGAGCCGCCTGGTCAGACTCTGGGTTACGCCCGGGTCAGCTGCGCGGACCAGAAGGAGGACCTACCGCGGCAGGCGCAGACCATCCGGGACTACGCCAAGGACGCTACGATTATAACCGACACCGGCAGTGGACTTAACTGTAAGAAGGCTGGCCCGACCCGGCTGATCAAGGCCCTGCTGTCTGGCACGGTCGGAGAACTCGTCCTCACTTACCGAGATCGGTTGCTGCGGTTCGGCTCTGAGATCGTCTGCCTTATCTGCCGTGAACTGGGCATCAAGGTCACTATTCTTAACGACATCGCCACCAAGTCGGACGACGCGCAATTTTGCGAAGACGTCATCTCTATCATCACCGTCTTCTCCGCCAAACTTTACGGCGCCCGCAGTCATCGGCACCGCCGCGCCGCTCAAGCTAAGACTCAACTTTGCTCAACTTAGACAGCTGCTGCTAAGCGCCCCACACGTACTCGTTGTTAGCCTCGGGGAGAAGACAGGAAGTGGCGCAAGTCTCTGCCTTGCGCCACAACGGGCGGGAAGTGGCGCAATTACACAAGATGTTTTTATTTAAGTTAATATAGTGGGTAAATTCATTAAATTGCGCCACAATCTATTTTTTATGGCGCAAGCAGCCGATTTGCGCCACATCTTGCGCCATGCCGAAACAGGTTCCAAAAGCCGAGCTGGCCGCCATCCTCAAAGCCGTGGCGGGTTTTCTGCAGCCGGCTTCGCTGGAGAAAATCGCCGGCAAGCTGCCGCGGTCGCTGGCGCGACGCACACTCCAGCGGCGGCTCGCGCAACTCGTCAGCGATAAGCAGCTGGTGGCGTTAAGTTCCGGGGCCGGCCAGCGCTACCACTCTGCCGGAGCCACGGCAGTCACGGAGCCACCTCCACTGGCCGCCAAAGATCTGGACACTGGCGTCCGGCTTTCCGCCGCGGCCAAGGAAATCAAGCGGCTCGTCAGCCGGCCCTCTGCGCGGCGCAAGCCGGCCGGTTACGATCTTTCGTTTCTCGACGGCTACCGGCCCAATGTGTCCGCCTACCTTTCGCCGGCGTTGCGTCGCAAGCTAGCGGCGCTCGGCAGGACACCAGGCGAAGCGCTGCCGGCCGGCACACATCTGCGCAAGGTGATGGACAGGCTCCTCATCGACCTCTCCTGGAATTCGAGTCGGCTCGAGGGCAACACCTACTCGCTGCTGGAAACGCAGCGGCTCCTGGAGCAGGGCGAAAATGCCGAGGGCAAGGGCGCCGAGGAGACCCAGATGATCCTCAACCACAAGGCGGCCATCGAGCTACTGGCTGATCCTGCCGCCGAAATCGGTTTCAATCGCTATACGCTCTGCAACCTGCACGCGATGCTCGCCGAGAATTTGCTGCCCGATCCAGCGGCAGGCGGGCGGCTGCGCACGCACGCGGTCGCCATCGCTGGCTCGGTCTTTCATCCGCTGGAAGTCCCATTAGCGATCGAGGAATGCTTCGATCAAATCCTAGCCACGGCCTCCGCCATCGAGGATGCGTTTGAGCAGGCGTTCTTCGCCATGGTCCAGCTGCCTTATCTTCAGCCGTTTGAAGATGTGAACAAGCGCGTGTCGCGGCTCGCCGCCAACATCCCGCTGGTGCAGCGCAATCTAGGGCCGTTGTCGTTCGTCGACGTGCCGCAGTCCGAATACACGAGCGCCATTCTCGGCGTCTGTGAGCTGAAGCGTGTTGACTACCTGCGCGACGTTTTCGAGTGGGCCTACGAACGCTCCTGCGCCCGTTACTCTGCGGTCCACCAGTCGCTGGGCGAACCGGACGCGTTCTGGTTGCGGCATCGCGAGCGCTTGAAGGAGGTCGTCGGCGCGGTCGTCCGCGACGGCATGGACAAGAAGGCCGCGGCGGCCTTCGTCCGGCGCGAGGCACAGAAACTGCCGGACGCGAACGACCGGAAACGCTTCGCGGAAATGGCCGAGACCGAACTCACGAGCTTGCACGAGGGCAACTTCGCCCGCTACCGGCTGCGTCCGGCGGAATTTGCCGCGTGGAGGAAAACCTGGCGATGAGCCAATTGCGTCGCCGGCACACGAAATTAAAAATGTTTTTTAGTCATAATACGCGGTCATCACATAGCATTTAGGATGAAGATTCATGCGTACCCCTTAAAAAATAGGGAGGTAGAAGAAAATAAATGCAGGCAACTTTCCTCAGCGCGCGGCGTCATGACACAAGACCGTTTACAACCCCTCCTGCTTACTTCTGCCTAAAGCCTCTTTGCGCCTCTGGCGCTTAACCTTTTTTATCGCCCTCTACCGCATGACCTCGCGTATCGCCCGCCTGAGCCTCGTCGCCAGCCTCTTTGCTCTTTCCACTGCTGTGTTCGCCCAGGCCCCCGCTCCGGCCGAGAAGCCAACCGCGACCGACGTCAAACCCAACGGCGATGAGATGATCCCGTCGTTTAAAATTAGCGGGCTACCCATCGATGGCGTCCTCGCCGCGCTCGAGTTTCACACGGGCCGCAGCATTTTACGCCCCGCCGCGCTGCCCACGGCCGAGTACACACTCGTCATTGATCGCCCGATCCCGCGCTCCGAGCTTATCCTCGCCATCGAGACCCTGCTTGCCCTCAACCAGATCGGCGTCGCCCCGCTTGGTGAGCGTTTCCTGAAAGTCATCGCTCTTGCGCAGGCCAAGACCGAAGCGCCAGAAATGATCGCTGGCTCCGCCTTTGATCAACCCGCCTCGGGCAAAATCGCCACCAAGGTCTTCCAATTTGATTTCCTGCGGGTGAACGAATTCATGCCCCAACTTCAGGGTTTACTGACGCCGGGCGTCGGCGGCGGGGTGGTTATCCTCGATAAAACCAACGCTGCGCTCGTCACCGATTCTGTCTCTAACCTCCAGCGCATCGAGAACCTCATCAAAGCCCTCGATCGTCCAGCTACCTCTGGACTCACCCCAAAATTCTATCCGCTGAAATCCGCCAAGGCCTCGGACCTCGTCAACAAGCTGCGCACTGTTTTGAGCGGCAGCCTCCAGACGCAGCTCGGCACCAGCACCACCTACAACGCCGACGATCGCACCAACCAGATTATCCTCATCGCCGACCGGCGCCAATATCCCTTCTTCGATGAGTTAATCGCCAAACTCGACGTCAAGGCCGACCCCAACACCCGCAACGAAGTCATTTACCTCAAACACGCGGCCGCCAAAGACGTCTCTACCCTCCTCACGCAGCTGGTCACCGGACAGACCAACGCCGCCCAAAAAACCTCCGCTCAATCGGTCCGCCCAGGCCAAGTCACTGTGCCCGGCCAACCCGCCGCGCCTCAGCCCGCCGCTCCAGCACCAGCGGCCATGACTGTTAATGTCACCGATGTGGCCGGTTTGGCCGGCTCCAACGAATTTAGCACCTTGGTCACCGTCACCTACGACGAACGCAGCAACGCGGTCATCGTATCCGGCACCGGCGACGACATCCGTCTCATCAAAGACCTCGTCGACAAAATCGACATCATCCTAGCCCAAGTGCGTATCGAAGTGATCATCGCGGAAGTGACGTTGAGTGACACCGACAAAACCGGTCTGACCGCTCTCAATCTCACCGCGGCGACCAACGCCACGACCGGGGTCCGCTCCATCACCAATTTCTCCGGCGCGGTCGCGGGCTGGAACATCACTGAAGGCATTGTCGACCCGCTCTCACTCAAGGCCGCGCTCACCGACGCCGGCACGCGCAGCAACGTCAACGTCCTGTCTGCCCCTACAATTGTTACCACGCATAACAAAGAGGCCCAAGTCGTCGTCGGCCAAAAACGCCCCGTCGTTACCGGCACTACCAGCGTCTCGACCACCGGTGGCACCAGCTCCACCTACACCTATCAAAGTATCGCTATTGACCTCAAGGTCACGCCCCTGATCGGTGACGACGGCAGTATCCAGCTTAAGATCGACCAAAAGGTGGACGACCTCCTCGGCAGTACCACCATCGACGGCAACCAAGTGCCGATTATTGGCACCCGCCAAGCCACCTCGTTCATCAACGTCTACGACAGCCAAATGGTGGTGCTCGGCGGCCTTCAACGCCAGAAATTCGGCAACGACCGCGCTAAGATTGGCTTCCTGGCCGAAATCCCGATTATCAGTCACTTACTAGGTGGCCGCGAAAAATCGGTCGAACGCACCGAGCTGCTCCTCTTTGTTCGCCCCCACGTTATTAAGCCCAACGAGGTCTCCGCTGACGCGAAGAAGAACATCGATGGCCTTTCGAACAAGGAACAGATCAACCAGTATCTCATTGATCCCTCGAAACAGGCCAAACCTTCCTTGATCGAGCAGCTTAAGTAAGCCCGCGCGCCGCCTCCCCCGATGATTGCGCTCGCCTCCGACTCCTTGCCTGCGGTCCTTGCCGCGCGGCTCACCGAAGAACAACTTCAGTCCGTGCGCGAAGCTGCGCGCGGTCAACGCCTCGCCGCCCTCGCTGCGGCCCTCACGCTGCCCGAGCCCGAGACCCTCATCGCCGTCGCCCAAGCCGCCGGCCTGGATATTGCCAGTAACTTGGAGACGGATCCGGCCGCGCGCGGCCTCCTACCCGCCCGTCTTGTCCACGATTACCAGATCATCCCAATCCAGTTTGGCCCCGCCGCCGCCGAGGGGGAAGACACCGCCGAAGCGACCCCGAGTACGCCCCTGCATCTAGCGACTGCTTGGCTTCCTGATGCGATCATGGCCGATTGGTTACGGACGTTTACTCCGCGCCCGCTGGTGTGGCACCTCGCCGTGCCTGAGCGCATCCATCAACTCATTATTGAAAATTTCGGCGTGGGTTCCGGCGCCCTCGAAGACGGCGACGAATCCTACGTCGCCCCGGAATCTATTCAGCAGGCCGAAGAAGTCGTCGACGAGGACGCCGCGGTCGTACGCTTCGTCACCGACGTTATCAAGCAAGCCGTGGAGGACCAAGCCACTGACATCCATTTCGAACCGCAGGAGGAACAACTACGCATCCGCTACCGCGTTGACGGCCTGCTCGTGCCGGTGCCTGTCCCGGAAAACCTCCTACGCTTTCAGGACGCCATCATCTCGCGCTTGAAGATCATGGCGCGCCTCAACATTTCAGAAAAACGTCTGCCGCAGGACGGCCGTATCAACTTCAAGGCCAACAACACCGTCTTGGATATCCGCGTAGCCACCGCGCCCACCATTTACGCCGAGTCCGTTTCTCTCCGCCTCCTCAATCAAAAGAAAGAAGCCTACACGATGGACCGGCTCGGTATGAGCCCCGACGAGCAGGCCCAAATCATCAGCGTACTTGATTATCCACACGGCATCATCCTAGTCACCGGGCCCACCGGCTCCGGCAAGAGCACCTCGCTCAACGCGTTTTTGCGCAAAATCAATTCCACGGATCTGCGTATCATCACAGTAGAGGATCCGATCGAATACGAAGTGCCCGGAGTGAACCAGATGCAGATCCGCTCTGAGATCGGGCTGACCTTTGCAAGCGCCCTTCGCTCGATTCTTCGGCAAGATCCCGATGTCATTATGGTCGGCGAAATCCGCGATAAAGACACCGCCGAGATTGCCATTCGTGCGTCGCTCACGGGTCACTTGGTGTTCTCAACGCTGCATACCAATGATGCGCCCGGCGCCATCACGCGTCTGGTCGACATGGGGATCGAGCCCTTCCTGGTTGCCTCCGCCATCGAGCTCGTGATCGCCCAACGCCTCGTGCGCCGTCTATGCCCCAACTGCTGTGCGCCTGAGCCCATTAGCAAAGTCAAACTCCTTGAGACTCTCGCCATCCTAGAGTGCGACGCCGCCGAAGCAGACCTTATCACTGCGCTCAAACACCCGGTCGGTTGCGATCGTTGCCGTGGCACGGGCTACCGCGGCCGTATCGGTCTATTCGAAATTTTCCGCTTAAACGACGAGCTCCACGAGCTCATCCTCAAACGCGAAAGCACACGTACCCTGACGCAGGCCGCTCGCAAGCAGGGCATGCGTACCCTCGGCCAAAGCGGCTGGGAAAAAGTTAAAGCTGGCCACACCACGCTCGAGGAAGTCCTTCGCGTTGTGACCGTGGTGGAAAAGTAAAATGGCCCGCTTCGCCTACAGCGCCCGGGATCGTGCCGGCCAATCCGTCTCCAATGAGCTCGATGCGCCGAGCCGTAAAGACGCCCTGCGCCTGCTCACCGCGCGTGGTTTGCAAGTTGCCACTGTCACGGAGCTGCAAGCCGGCCCAGTTGGTAAAGGCGGCAAAGCCACGGCCAAGCGTGCGCCAAAATCTGCCGCTCGCCTCGCGGCCCAAGCCCCCCGCCGCTCGGAACGCCTGCCGTTTCCCGAATCGCTGCACGATCTAACCAGCAGCGGCCTTTCCGCCGGTGAAGCCGTTCGGCTGCTTTCTACGCGCATCAAAGAACCGCGCCTGCGCACGCTTTGCGCCGGCGTCTGGGAACGTATCAGTGAAGGCGCTCCGCTCTCTCGAGCGCTCGGAAATTACCCAGAGGTCTTCGATAACGGCACGGTTAACTTGATCCAAGCCGGCGAAGCTACCGGCTCGCTCAACGACACCCTCGCCCGCCTCATCGCCCACTTGGTCGAGCAGCGCGAGCTGCGTAGCCAGCTCATGTCGGCTCTGGCCTACCCGGTGTTCATGGTGTTTGTGTCTGGCGGCGTGATTTTATTTTTCCTCACGTTTCTGTTGCCGCGCCTGCAAACGCTCCTCAGCTCGCTAGGCGGCAAGATGCCCACCTCGACCAAGCTCCTCATCGGCGCCTCCAACTTCGCCCTCAGCATCTGGGGTATTATGGCCGTCGTCGCCGTTGTCATCGGGATCACCTCTTTTCTTGCGTGGCGCCAAACCCCCGCGGGTCGCGCGCAGACGGATGCGTGGCTACTTAAGCTTCCGCTTATCGGTCCGTTCATCGTTGCACAGACAGTGCTCTCTTTTAGCCAGACGCTTTCTGTACTTCTAGAAAACGGTATCACCGCTTCCGAAGCGTTGCGCATGACCGAAAAACAAATCGCCAACGAAGTTCACCGCGAAGCCTTCAAAACCGCCACCGGCCGCGTACTCGAGGGCGAATCGCTCTCGGTCGCCATGATGCGCACAGGCTGTTTCCCGGACCTCGTACTCGACCGCCTCGCGATCGGTGAAAACACCGGCAACGTCGTACCCAGCCTAAAACAAATCGCGCAGGCTTACCAAAAAATCATCACCAGCCAGCTGAACGTCTTCACCAAAATAGTCGCCGGCGTGGTGCTCGGTGGGGTGTTCACCTTTGTTGGTTTCATCGCCTTCGCGATCGTGAGCGCCGTCTTCCAAGTCAGCGCCAGCTTCAAACTTGGCGGCTAAACCCGGCTGGGGCAGCTTGAGTCAGCCCAATTCAACCCGAGCAAGCGGAGGAATTCTGGCTCGTCGATCACGGCAACGCCAAGAGCCTGCGCTTTTTCCAGTTTTGAACCGGCTTCTTCACCGGCCAGTACGTAATTTGTTTTTTTACTCACGCTACCGCTGACTTTCCCCCCGGCGGCCTCTATCTTCACCGCCGCCGCTTCACGCGATAGCGTAGGCAGGGTCCCCGTGAGCACAAAGGTTTTACCCGAAAAAACGCCCACGACCGGTGCTGTCGCTAGCCGTGCCGCCACGGGCGCGATACCTAACTCGCTCAAGCGAAGGAGCGAGCGCTGGCCCCGTTCCGAGCGGAAAAAAGCCACGGTGTGCCGGGCTACTTCGGCGCCAATTTTTTCTGCGCCCGGGGTGCGCTCACGAATTGCTTCGAGTTCCGCTTTTTCGCCCGCGAGTGCTGCGTAGCGTTCCGCCCGGGCCTGACGTTCGGCTTCATCCTTGGGCGGATTGAGCCGCGAGCGCGGACTGACCTCACTCATAGCTTCCACCACATCAGCCAAGCGTGCAAGTCGTGGCAAAATCTCTGAATGCGCCACCGCTTCGAGGGTACCGTGCGCGGCCGCGATATCTTGTGCGGTCGCTCCGCCCACATCGCGGATTTGTAGCGCCAACAACCACCGCCCCAGATCAAAACCGCGTGCCCGGGCAATCGCATCGACGATCTTGGTCGCGTTCTTTACCCCCAAAATGCGCGGTGCTTCCGGTGTTCCGAGATTCATCGCTCCCAGGGAGTCCGCTTGGAGAGCAAAAAGTTCAAACATCTCTCGTACAGCTCCCGTGGTGACGAGTTTCTCGGCGACAACACCGCCGAGGCCTTCAAGGTCGAGCACACCGCGACCGGCGACGTAGTCGAGCCGGCCGACCAGTTGCGCCGCGCAATCAGGATTCGGGCAACGAATCGCGACTTCGCCTGCGACATGCACGGTGGCCGTCGCGCAGACCGGACAGGTTTCTGGAAAAACATACGACCCGCACTCCGGCAAACGACGCGCCAGATTTACCGCGATCACAACGGGGATAATTTCGCCGGCTTTCTCTACGTAAACGGTGTCACCGACGCGGATGTCTTTGCGCGCGATTTCATCGCGGTTGTGCAAGGTGGCCCGCGCTACCGTCGTGCCCGCAAGTTGTACGGGCTCGAGCTCCGCCACCGGCGTCAACACGCCCGTGCGACCGACTTGAATCGTGATTGCCTTTAAGCGCGTCTCGGCGCGCTCGGGTGCAAATTTATACGCGCAAGCCCAGCGCGGGGATAGTTTCCGAGCACTCTGACCTTCCCCGCGAAAGCCTGCCTGTTGTTGCAGCGCGAAGTCATCGAGTTTCACCACGGCGCCATCGGTCGCATACGGCAAAGTCGAGCGGTGAGCGTCGAGTTCGCGGATCGCTGACACCACCGCCTCAATCCCGCGCACGCTGCGACGGTGTTCGAGCGTGGGCAGGCCCCAGAGCGCGAGGGCCGCGTGCCCATCGGACTGCGAGGCCAACAAGCCCTGCGGCTCTAGGGCGCCAAAGCCGTAGAGCACAATTTCGAGACCACGCGCGCGCACTTCGGCCGCGTCGAGGAGTTTAAGCGTACCGGCGGCGAGGTTGCGCGGATTCGCGTACGGTTCGAGTCCGGCTTCTTCCTGAGTCTGATTAATACGGGCAAATTCGGAAAATCGCAGAAAAATTTCGCCACGGATTTCAACTAGGGCGGGAATGGGTGTCGTCGTAAGATCGGCGGGGGCGCGCAGGGTATGGGGCAGATGCGCGATGGTTTTTACATTGGCCGTGACGTCGTCACCTTCCTCGCCATCACCACGCGTGACGGCACGGACGAGTTTACCGTTTTCGTAAGTTACGCTGATTGAGGCGCCGTCGATCTTGGGCTCGACGGAATACACGAGATCCTCGCGACCAAACAGTTTGGCTAGACGCACATGAAAATCGCGGAGTTCGCCCTCGTCGTAAGTGTTATCGAGGGTGGTCATCGCGAGGCGATGCTTGGTGCGCACGAATCCATCGGCGCGGTCGTCGCCCACGCGTTGCGTCGGGGAATCCGGCACCATGAGCTCAGGAAACTGGCGCTCGAGTTCTTCCAGCTCGCGCTTAAGTGCGTCGTATTCGAAGTCTCCGATCTCGGGCCGTGCGCGGTTGCGGTAAAGTTCATCGTGCCGCCGGATTTCGGCGGTGAGGGTCGCGATGCGTTGGGCGGCGGATTCGGGCGTCATGGACGATGGGCGGAGTTTTCCGCTGATTTGGAATTACGACGCCCCCAGAGCGGTGTTTCCAGTAATTTCCGATACCAAGCCCAATAGGTGTAAAGCCCGACCGCCAGCATGGCCCCGAGGGTATCGGCGACCCAATCCATGAATTCCATCGAGCGCCCGGGGGTGAAATGTTGATGGAGCTCGTCGCTTAGGCCGAAAGCCGAAACGATTACGATGGCCCAAAAGGCCCTCGCCCCGATCAAGGCTCGCACTACGAGTGTGGCGAGGAGTCCGTAGACGGAGAAATGGGCGACCTTGTCGAAATTGCGAACCGAAGGCCCTTCCACCGCGCTGCGACTCGAAGCGATCACGATCAGACCAGCCAACGTCGCTGCGAAAATCCAGCGGCGGCGAAGGTGAACTGCGTGTGATGTCATGAGTGAAAGGGTGTGAGCGGTGAGCCGAAAACCAAGTGAGAATACAATATCTCTGGCGCTTTTCTACGCTCAGGCGCGATTTCGCAGGTAGCGTTTAACCTATACGTGCGTACCGATGAAGTCGCGGCGCAATGGGTCGCCGGTGGGTAGAAAAATGATGCGAAGGGCAAGGCCGGTACGTATCTTATAGGCACCGTGAGAGATTTCGAATGTACACCCCGTTTTTGTCGCACGCGCTTGAACTAGACCACGCAGATTTTCTCTCGTTACTGCGTACCAGTTCAAAAGATTCTGCGGCTTGAGCAGGCATAAGGGCCCTACCAAAGTCAGATTTTATTGACGTGATTTCCCGATAAAATATTATCAAAAGCATGAAAGTAACTGTTGATATTCCTGATTCTGAACTAGCGGAAGTCTGCCGGTTTACCGGTGAATCCAAGAAGGGTCCGGCTATACTTAAGATGGTGAACGACGCCTTGATGATGAAGCGCCGGGCGAAGTTATCCCAGAAATTCATCTCCGGGGAGTGGGGCGTAGAGTTGGCGGGATTCGAGGGGGTGCAGGCCAAAGATCAAATTGTGAGCGACGGGCAATCGAAAGCTTGGAGGAAATGATGGTCACACTGATCGACACAAGCCTCTGGATTGATTTCACGCGGACCCGCTCCCCGCAGGACCTAAAGCAATTCATTGCCCCCTACATTCTGCACCCCGAGGCGCACCTGGCCGAACCGGTCACCTTCGAGGTTCTCCGCCATGCCACACCCGAGGAGAACCGCCAACTTACCCAACACTTTCAGACCTTCCCGTTGCTTGAAACGCCAACCGACCTTTGGCACAAGGCGGCCTGCCTTGGCCAAGCCTGTCGCAAGCAGGGTATCAGCACTGGTTCGCTCGACCTATTGATCGCTAGCGTCGCTTTGCACTATAAAGCCACGGTGGTTACTTTTGATGACGATTTCGTCCAAATCGCAGGCGTTACCGATCTTCAGGTCAAACTCCTGCAGCGTCCACTGATTGCTTTCAGCACGTAGCCCAACTGATGAAGCTCTCCGGACCAACCGGAGAGGTGCATCGGCAGTATCCCTATTCACGAGGGCGGCAACTGAGCCACGGATCCGTGGCTCGTTGCGCGTTACGCGATTGGCGTGATGCACACCACGCTATGATTGCGGGCCGACGCCAGAGCCCCCTCCGCGGTCACGTCAACGAGCCACGACCGCCTGCAATCTAAAAAAGCCCCCCATTACGCTGATCGACTGATAGCCAACGGCGGCGGGTGCCGCATCACGGGCTTGCCGTCGATGCTAAGCGCAGCATCCTTAGTTTCATGCCAACCACCTTCTACCGCTACTTGACGAACGTGCCCGGCGTGCGCTCTGGCCGCGCGATTATCGAGGGCACGCGCATCGGCGTGCATGACGTCGTCGCCCTCACCGTGCTCGGCTCCAGTGTCGATGAGGTTTGCCGCAGCTTTCCGAATGTGACGCGCGCGCAGGTTTACGAGTGCCTCGCCTACTACGAAGATCACCGCGGCGAAATCGACGCGCTGGTGGCGGAGCAGATGCCGCCGGACGCCCGGTGAAATTTCTGTGCGATCACGACGTAGCTGCGGACGTGGCAAGAGTGCTGCGTGCCCGTGGTTACGCGGTGGCTGAATTGCGTGATGAGCTACCACCGGACACGACCGACGCGGCAGTGTGGGCACACGCCCGCGAGCAGAACAGCATCGTCATTACATGTAATCGCGCGGATTTTCTAGCCCTCGCTCAGAGCTCGGAAAAGCACCCTGGTTTGATTCTGCTCTTCCGACGCCGCACGCATCAAGCTGAGGCTGGCCGGCTGCTCGCGCTACTGGCCAGCGCCGGCGAGCAAGGCCTCGTCAACAATGTAAATTTCGCTTGAGAGCATTCATGCGCCCTCCGTTCCGAGGCGAATCCGGCTCGATCGAAGGGTACCCGCGTGTGCCGAGTTGCCGCCTGACTCTCGCAGGAGTCGAAACGTCCACCGATTTCTAATGGGAAAATCCGAACTAAACTGCCGAAGCGCTTAAAGCGCGGGTTCCGTAACACGTTTAACCCCCGAGATATCATCTAGATCGTTAAACGATCCGAACCAGGTTCGGAGTTTATCTTAAAATGGTCGGGCTGGTGAGATTCGAACTCACGACCTCTTGCACCCCATGCAAGCGCGCTACCAGGCTACGCTACAGCCCGAACAAGTGAAGGGTCAGCAAGCTAGATGCTCCGATCTTAAGCAAGTGCTTTTTCGGGTCTTTTCCTAAAGTGCAACTTTTTCAAAAATCTGCCTCAAACCCGCGTTTTCTATGGGAAAAATGTTTGCCGACCCGCCCTCGCGCCTCCGGTGTAAACGAGCGCCGTGGAGACCCCTCTCCCGCGTTTTCAACTTACCCTACATTCATTATGAGCAACGTTCGCATCGGTATCGTCGGCATGGGCAACATGGGCACCGCCCACGCCAACAGCATCCTCGCCGGCAAAATTCCACGCCTTATTCTAGGAGCCATCGCTGAACCCGACGCCGCCCGGCGCGCGAAGTTCACGCAGGTCGCGACCTTCGCCACCGCCGAGGAGATGATCGATTCTGGGCTCATTGACGCGATCATCATCGCCACGCCCCACTACCAGCACACCTCGCTCGGGATCTACGCCCTCAAAGCGGGCTTGCATGTCATGGTCGAGAAGCCCGTCTCCGTCCACAAAGCCGACGGGGAACGCCTGCTCGCGGCGCACAAAAACAAAAAGCAGATCTTCGCGGCGATGTTCAACCAGCGCACCGACCCGTATTACCAAAAAATCCGCAATCTCATCCGCTCCGGCGAACTCGGCCAAATCCGCCGTGTAAATTGGATCATCACCAACTGGTTTCGCACCGAGGCCTACTACGCCTCCGGCGGCTGGCGCGCCACCTGGGCCGGTGAAGGCGGCGGCGTTCTCCTTAACCAGTGCCCGCATAACCTCGATCTTTTCCAATGGATTTTTGGCATGCCGGTGCGCATCCGCGCCCACTGCGGCTTCGGCAAATACCACAAGATCGAGGTCGAAGACGACGTCACCGCGTACATGGAATTCGCTAACGGAGCTACCGGCGTATTCATCACTTCCACCGGCGAAGCCCCCGGCACCAACCGCCTGGAAATCACCGGTGAACGCGGCAAAGTCGTTTACGAAAACGACAAGATTACCTTCACCCGCAACGAAATCCCTATGTCGGAATTCTCCCGGAAGACCACCGCCGGTTTCGCACAGCCCGACACTTGGGATGTCGCGATCAGCGCGCCCAACCACGGCGGCCAGCACAATGAAATTCTCCAGAATTTCACCGCTGCGATCTTGGACGGGGCCACGCTGCTCTCCCCGGCTGCTGAAGGCATCCACTCCATTGAACTGGCCAACGCGATGCTCCTGTCTGCCTGGACCGACGAAACGATTTCGCTGCCGCTGAACGGCGCCCGCTACGCGAAATTGCTTAACCAAAAAGCCGCCGCCTCCGCCCGCCGCAAACCCAAGAAAGTTGTCGCTTCCGCACCTGCCGCCGACTTCTCCAAATCGTTCGCGCGTTAAAACTGTCCTCCACCCGCGTCGCACCCAAAAAAACTCGGTTCGACGCGGGCCGTTTTTTTCGACCTAGGTCGACGAACGGACGGTCCGCGTAAAAGTGTGTCTGCCTTGCCGTGAGATTAGCGGCTAAACTTTTTTCCCATGCAAATCGGCCTCTGTCTCGATCCCGCCACGCTCGCCACCCTGCCCGCTCCGCACGGTTTCGATTTCATTGAGGGCCACGTGCAAGAGTTCCTCCTGCCGTTTGCCGACGATGCCTCATTCGGCGTGCACGCCGCCGCGCTCCGCGCGAGCCCGCTCGCAATGCCGGCCGCCAACTGCTTGTTGCCTGCCCGCCTGAAAATCGTCGGCCCCCTCGTCGATACCGCTGCGCTGACCCACTATGCCGAGACGATTTTTCGACGCGCCCGCCAAGTCGGTATGACGATCATGGTCGTGGGCAGCGCCGGTGCCCGCATGATTCCCGACGGCTGGTCCTCGACCCGAGCGTTTGAGCAATACGTCGAGACGCTGCGCCTCTTCGCCCCGCTCGCTCAAGCCCAGGGTGTGACACTGGTCGTCGAACCGCTCAACCGCGGCGAGTGCAACCTCGTTAACACGATCATCGAAGGCGCCGAGGCGGTCGCCCGCGCGAATCATCCGGCGGTAAAAATGCTGGTCGATATATTCCACATGCTGCGCAACGGCGAATCGGCCGATGATATTCTACGCGTCGGCCCCGTCCACCACGTGCATCTCGCCGAAAACAAAGACCGCGCGGCGCCCGGAGTGAACGGCGAGGATTTCCGGCCGTTTCTGCGCGCGTTAAAAAAAATCGGCTACCACGATCGTTTCACGATCGAATGTTTCTGGAAAGCCGGGCCCGCGCCCGAGGCTGCAGCCGCCGTCGCCGCGCTCCGCGCCCAACTCCGCGACGTCGGTTACTAAACCGATCTCACTCGCGCCCACTCAAGCGCACGCCAGAGGCCATCAGGCCAAAATCCCCTTCACGACTTTGCCGTGAACATCGGTGAGACGATAATCGCGACCCTCGAAGCGATAGGTGAGGCGCTCATGGTTGAAGCCGAGTTGGTTCATGAGCGTCGCCTGTAAATCGTGCACGTGCACGGGATCGCGCGTAATGTTGAAGCCGAGTTCGTCCGTCTCGCCATACGACAAGCCGCCTTTGATACCGCCGCCGGCGAGCACCATAGTGTAGCAATCCGGATAATGATCGCGGCCAAGAATTTCTCCGGTCGCCGTACGGCCCTCCCGGAAGGGCGTACGGCCGAATTCACCACCGAGCACAATCAACGTATCTTCCAGCAAGCCGCGTTGGCGGAGGTCATTGATGAGCGCCGCGACGGGTTGGTCCATCGTACCGCACTTCTTGGTGAGACCGCCGCGAATGTCTTCTTTCTCGCTGGTGCCGTGGAAATCCCACCCCCAGTCGAAGAGTTGGACAAAACGCACGCCTTGCTCAACAAGACGCCGGGCGAGGAGGCAGTTATTCGCGAAACTCGAATCACCGGGCTGCGCACCATAAGCAGCGATCGTCGCCGGCGACTCGCGCGAGATATCCATCACCTCGGGCACCGACATCTGCATGCGGTAGGCGAGTTCGTATTGGGCGATACGCGTGCGCGTTTCGGGGTGCCCGAGTTCGCTGGCTTGAAGTTCGTTAAGTTCATGCAGCGCATCGAGACTATCGCGGCGCAAGTCACGGGCGAAACCCGCCGGATCAGATGCGTACAACACTGGGTCGCCCTTTGAGCGACATTGAACGCCCTGATACACGGAGGGAAGAAATCCGCTACCATAGGAATTTTTTCCGCCGTTGGGCTGCGTGCCGCTTGAGATCAACACCACGTAGCCGGGCAGATTTTGATTTTCCGTTCCGAGTCCGTAAGTGACCCACGACCCCATGGAGGGCCGACCTGGCCTGGGTGAACCGCTGAAAAGCAACAACTCCGCTGGCGCGTGATTAAATTGATCCGTGTACATCGAATGTACGATGCAAAGATCATCGGCTACACCGTGCAGATGCGGGATCGCATCCGACATCCACTGACCGCTGCGGCCATACTGCCCAAAGGTACGGGGACTGCCCATTAGCTTCGGCTTGCCCGCGGTGAAGGCGAATTTACGGCCCTTGAGAAAATCATCGGGACAATCCTGCCCATCGCGTTTCACCAATTCGGGCTTGTAATCAAACAAGTCGAGGTTGGGGGGCGAGCCCGTGAGATGCAGATAGATGACGCGCTTGGCCTTGGGCGCAAAATGCGGGAGGCGGGCCGCAAGGGGATTGCTTGCAGCTAGGGGTGCACCCATGGCGTTGCGACCGAGAAGGGAGCTAAGAGCGATGGCTCCTAAACCTACTGCCGATTCCTTCAGAAAATGCCGGCGGGTCGTGTGAACCAGAGAGTCGAGGTAAGGATTCATAGGGCGACGCCGTTCAGGGCTTCATCAAAAATTCATCGAGATTGAGCAACACGTTACCCACGACGGTCCAGGCCGCGAACTCCGCCGCATTAGCCTCCGGCGCGAGCGCCCCTAGCGGCACCGTCGCCACCGCGAGGGCTTGCTTCGCGTCACGGGAAAAGCGATCGAGCGATTTGGTGTAAAGTGCCAGCAAAGGCTTCATCTCGTCGGCCTTCGGCGCCCGCACGAGGGTCCAACGGAAAGCTTGGGCAAGTTTTTCCTCGGGCGAACCTGGTACAGCGCCGATACGACGTGAGAGCTTTTGCGCGGCCTCGATATAGACGGGGTCGTTGAGCGTCACCAAGGCCTGCAAGGGCGTGTTAGAACGCTCGCGCCGCACGGTGCACACTTCACGACTTGGCGCATCAAAGGTCGCCATAGAAGGATAAGGATTACTGCGACGCCACGACGTGTAGAGACCGCGCCGGAAACGGTCTTCGCCCACGCTGTCTTCCCAATCAAGCGTGGAACCAAATCCGGCCGAGAGGCCCGACTTCGGCTTCGGCGGATTGACGGGCGGGCCGTACATCTTGGCACTAAGTAAGCCGCTTACTGCCAGCGACTGGTCACGAATCATTTCAGCGGAAAGCCGGAAGCGTGGACCGCGGGCAAAAAGTCGGTTGTCGGCATCGCGCTCGAGCACCTCGGGGGTAATCCGTGAGGATTGGCGATACGTCGCCGAGGTGACCATCAAACGCAGGAGTCGTTTCACATCCCAACCGCTTTCGCGAAAATCCACCGCGAGCCAGTCAAGCAACTCTGGGTGCGACGGCGCATCGCCTTGGCTACCGAAATCCTCACTCGTGCGAACCAGGCCCATGCCGAACACCGATTCCCATAACAAATTAGTGATCACGCGCGAGGTGAGCGGATTTTTTTCATCTACGATCCAACGCGCCAACCCTAAGCGGTTCGCAGTCACCCCCGACGGTAGAGGGTGCAACGCGGCTGGCACACCGGGCGTGACCTCGGCGTCGAGATCGAGGTAATTGCCGCGCCGCTGGACGTGGGTCTTGCGCATCTTCTCAGCGGTGACTTCGTGCATGATCGGCACAGTCGTGTAAGGCTCGATCTTGTCGCGCAGCTTGGTGACGGCGGCGAGGCGTTGGCGATCGACTTCCAGTGCGGGCGCGACGGTCAAATAGTGCGCCGTCACGCGTTCACGCTCAACCTCAGATCGCTGCGCGAGTGGCAATTTTAAGGCAGCGAGCACGGGCTCCGGCATCCGGATTATAGTGGATGCGCGGTCATCAACGCTTGTGGCGACGCGGAACTTACCAAGCGTGTGGTTTTTCTTTTTGGAGTTTTGCTCGATGCTTACCGTAAGGCGAGCGCCGGCGGGCAACACGACGGGAGTCTCAGGCAATACCACCAGCGCATGGGCCTTGTCACTTTGCGCTCCAACCGCCCAACCGCGTTCGCGGCCGCGCGTGGGACTTAAAATGGAATCCGCCGCAAACCCGTCCTCGGTCACATCCGCTTGCACGATTGCGAGGCGAATCGGTTGCACCCCGCTCACCGCAAATTCGGCACTGGCCGCCGGAGCCGAGGCCAACGTGGCGCTCCAAACGACCGCGCGTTTTTCATCCAGTAACGTTATCGTAGCGCCGGCGAGTTCGGCGCCAAAGGAACCATCCGTGCGTTTCCACACGACGATACGCTCGACGGGTGCGGTCGACTTCAGATCGAGTTCCCACCAGGGATTTTCGGTTTTTTCGGTCAAAGAAGTGACCGGGGCTTTCTCAGCGTTACCGTTGGTGCGGCCATCGTTGGCGAATTTCGCGACGCTGTCGCCGGCAGTACTACTCTGGCTTGAAGTCGCGGTGGGCGCGAGGTTGTCGCCGTTGCCGAATACTTGGACCTCCGCCAAGGCCAGCACGCGGTCTTTGCCGGGCAACTCAACGCGCACATAACGCCCCGTAACTTCGTGTTGGCCAGCCGGCGTAATCGAGGCCAAAACGCGCGTAACGACAAATTCGCCGGCGTTAGAAACAGGGCCATGGGCCGCGCTCGTTTCGAGCGGAAAGGTTTCTAAACGAAATCCGGTGAGCGTCTGCGCAGTCTCGGCGGTGGTCGCGAAAGTATAAACGTCATTTTCGGCGCGGGCCGCGACCCGTACGATAGCGTCGCTATCGCGCTGAAGGGCAGCGCCCGATTTCGATGTCATCGTGGCGGAGGACAGCGGTTGCCATGCGATCGGCGCGGAGAAACGGGTTTCCCAAGCGGGTTGCGCGTCGAGCAAGGCCGGTGTGCGCGTGCGCATCTTTGTTTCCAGTGCGGCAATCTCTGCATCGAACGGAGCGCGGGCTTTTTTCTTTTCCTCAGTGAAGAGGGGGAGCACGGGCGCTTCATCGGTGCGATCTTCGTCGGCAGTATTATTGTAGATCGCGAAGAGCCGGAAATAATCTGTCTGGGTAAAAGGATCGTATTTATGCGTGTGGCATTGAGCGCACGCCAGCGTGGATCCCATCCATACGGTCATGGTCGTGTTCACGCGATCGACGACGGCAACGTTGCGAAATTCTTCGTCGATCGAACCGCCTTCGTTATTAGTCGGGGTGTTGCGATGAAAAGCGGTCGCGATCAGCTGGTCCTCCGTCGGATGCGGCAATAAATCACCAGCGAGTTGTTCGATGGTAAATTGATCGAAGGGCTTGTTGGCGTTGAAGGAGCGAATCAGGTAATCGCGATAGGCCCAGATCGTGCGCAACGGATCATCGACGTAGCCCGCGGAGTCCGCGTAACGCGCCTGATCGAGCCAGAGCCGCGACCAGTGTTCGCCAAAGGCCGGTTTAGCGAGCAGGCGATCCACGAGCCGCTCATAGGCGCCGGGGGCTGCGTCGCTCTCAAAGGATTTCACTTCCTCGGGTGTCGGCGGCAGGCCGGTCAGATCGAGTGCGACGCGGCGCGCGAGGGTCACGCGATCAGCCTCGGTGGAGGGAGAAAGTTTTTCACGCTCGAGGCGATTGAGAATGAAGCGATCCACGGCATTAGCCGGCCAAGTCGCAGCGTGGACAGGCGGCAATGTCGGACGCACGGGCGGCACGTAGGACCAATGCTGCGCGTAGGTGGCGCCTTGCTCGATCCAGGCTTTGAGGACGGCTTTATCGCGAGCCGAGAGTGTCTTGCCGGAATCAGCCGGCGGCATCACGTCGTTCTCGTCGTCGGTGATGATACGTTTGTACAGTTCGCTCTTGTCGGGTTGGCCAGGAATGATGGCTGCGTAACCGTCGGTCTGAGCGAGCGCTCCTTCGCGGGTATCGAGACGGAGGCCGGTTTCGCCCCCGTCGCCGCCCTTGCGGTCTTTTTCATCGGGTCCGTGACAGCGGATGCAGTTTTCCGAAAGGAGACGCCGGACGTCGCGGTTGAAATCGATCTTCTCAGGAACCGGCAGAGCTGCACGCGCGGCCATAGGAAGCCCAAGTAAAAGGGATAAAAATGCTGCGTGATTAAACACCCGTAAGATCAGGATGGGGCCGCTCCGTGACATATCTGTTTTGTGTGTGCATGAAGCACGATATGGCAAGGAGGGCGTCGATTTAATTTCGTGAAATTTCTTCGATTGCGATACCCCGCGACGTGACAATCGAACTAGAAAAACAGCAGTAATCCCCCAGCCAAAATCATCGGCACACCCAAGATCAGGCCGATCAGAGAAAGACACAATATGGCGCCAATGATCACCAACAACAGCCCGATGGCCTTGCGGAGTGGCTTGAAGGCCAACGCCAACCAGACCATGAGTCCAACGACCAAAAATCCGAGTAGAGAGTTGAGTGACATGTAGCTAAGATTGCGGATTTAATTTAGGGCCGGTCAAGGTTCAGCTCATCCAGTCGCTGCCTCGATTATGTTAATCGAACTCAAAAATGATCCACCGAGTGGCACAGGTAAAAAGGAACTGCATTAGAGTTGTCGCCAACGCGACCGCGCGAAGAATCTGGATCAATTTCTTACGCTTTGCCCCTGAGCACCAGAACCAAATTAAAAGTCCCAAGCACTGAGCTTGGGCTGCTATTTCTCCCCTAGCCTGAAAATGCCGAAACCCGCTTTACCCCTGTATTCCATGATGAAAAACGTTTTTAAGGCCCCATCCCGCACCGGGTGGTGCACGCTCCTTAGTTTTCTCACCGCTGCGACGCTCGCGCACGCCACCCCCGTTGCGCGGATCGAATCCGCTCCTGGAACAAATCGCGTGACCTTTCTTAGCTGGGATACCGAGGGGGGCCGCCGCGGTGAGCAAAATCTTCTAAGAGAACCCATTGTTAACACGCGCGCCACGCTCGATCAAGAGGGTGGTTTTGAACTAAGATTCACCGGCGAGGAACTGCGCCTACCCTTCGATCCGCGCGTCACCTCCACCTGCATCATCCCCGCACAGTGGCATCCCGACGGCAGCTTGACTTTTCCGGCCATCATTAACGCGCCCGATTTTGGCCCGATGTCAGTGACGCAGATCGAAGGTCCGCCGGTCACCGGTCGCTTTGAAGGTGATCGTAAAGAAAAACGCGCAGACTTGATACTACGAGGAAACGAAAAGTGCGTTCTGCGCTTTCAACCGCTGTTTCTCGCCGCGCCGGCTGGGTTAAAAGATGCGCAGCTCTGGCCACTGGCTCGCCGCGGCTGGCTGAACGCCATTCAGCCCACCTCGCGCTGGGGCGAACAAAATCGCCCGTTCAGCGCTCCTGCCGGCATGCTCGGCAACAACGTGATTAGTGATCCCGCCAGTTGCTCGCTCTGGTTTTACGCCGATCAAGCGCTCTTCACTCCGGAGCCTTTCCCGGGCGTTTCGTTGATGCCGCTGGTGCGCCGCACGATCGAGTACTGGATCGATACCAAAATGCTCCGCGATGCGAACGGCCAAGAAACCGGTGAAATCATCTGTTACTGGAACTACGGGCATTTTCTCGACGCGAACGCCGGTCCGCTCATCGCAGCTTGGGACTACGTCGAAGCGACCCAGGATCGCGCGTGGCTGGCTCAAAAAATCACACGACTAGAAATGATCGCCGAGTTTCTTGTGCGCCGCGACATCGATGGCGACGGGCTCATCGAAGCCACCCAAAGCGGTAATCTTTACACGCTCAAACAGCCCAATCGCTCTTGCGCGTGGTGGGACGCCCTCAACTGTGGCCACA
>CANHAH010000040.1 GCA_947458705.1 Opitutia bacterium
AGATGAACTCCATTGAAGTTCCCCTAACCGTACATCCTAAGACGTTCTCTGACCTACCGATCACCGACACCTGCGTGCTCGCTCAAGCCATCATGGAATGGAGTCTCACGCCCAACCGCTCAATCCGTGGCGCTGCGCCTTACGACACCGTCGTTCAAAAATTTCTACCAGGATACGCCAATATCCCCGCGACAAAATCCGACGCCGTCCGCGACGCCGCCAGCGCACTCAAGCCTTATTGATCCCGCGTAATACGCCTCGATCCTCTGCGACATAGCCTTCGCCAACCGTCACGCCCGTACCCTTTCGCTTTTCCGTGAATATCCTCTTCGTCAACTACGGCGACTTCACCACCAACAGCCTTAACCACATCGCCGGCTTCGCCAACGCCCTTTGCGCGTCCGGACACGCCTGCATCGTAGCAGTCCCATCCGGGAAAACCACAATTTCCGCCGTTCGCGACCCGCTGTTTATCCCGGCCACCTACGACGAACTCCTCGCCAAACCCAGCCTCTTTCCCGACGCCCGCCCCGCCGATTTGATCCACGCTTGGACCCCACGAGAAGGCGTCCGCAAGTTCGTTCTCGCCTACCAACGCGCCCTAACTACTCCCGCCCGCGTTCTCATTCACCTCGAGGACAACGAGCGCTACCTGATCGAAGCCTACACGGGCCAGCCGTACGCCACCCTGCGCACCGCCAGCCCCTCAGAGACCGATCGCTGGCTCGTCGATGGCCTCCCACATCCACTCCGTCACGAAACTTTTCTGCGTGTAGCCGATGGCGTCACTCACATCATCGAGCGCCTCAAAGAACATGTCCCCGCCGGTATTCCTACGCAGCTCCTGCCGCCGCCTGTAGATTTTAATCTCTACAAACCTAGCGCGCCCTCCGCCGCCCTGCGTAAAGAACTCGCTCTTCGCACCGAGGAAAAAATCATCGTTTTCACAGGCTCCAACACCTTCGCCAACGAGCCCGAGATGCGCGAACTCTACCTCGCCGTCGCCCTACTCAATCAGCGCGGCACACCCACGCGCCTCATCCGTACCGGTTTTAATTCTCCCACGTTCCTTGCCTCGCTAGCGCTCGACTCCACCGCGTTCGTCTTGGACCTCGGCTTCGTCGCAAAATCCCGCCTGCCCGAGCTTCTCACCCTCGCCGACGTCCTGGTGCAACCCGGCCATGCCGGTCCATTCAACGATTACCGCCTCCCCTCCAAACTCCCCGAGTTTCTCGCCGCCGGTAAACCTGTCATCCTACCGCCCACCAGTATCGCGCTTCTGATGCAGGCCGGCCGCGAGGCCGTGTTCTCCAAAACGGGCTCACCCGCTGAACTCGCCGATCTCTGCCAACTTCTCTTCGCTGACGCCAAACGCTGCGCCTCCCTCGGCCAGAATGCGGCTGCCTTCGCCCGGATCCACTTCGACTCAGCCACTAACTCCCGCGCCCTCGCCGCGTTTTACACCGCGACTGTTAATCGAGCCGCGCGTGCCGATTGGAGCCTCGCCCGTGATCCATCTACCACCGAGACTTCCCTTCTCGCTGCCCGCGTCGCGGCGCAACTCCCGCCGCCTGCTGCCGCCGAACTCAACGGTCTAGAACTACTCGTCCGACAAATAGAAATTTCCCTCGACGCTACCCGAGGCGCCCAAGCTGAAAAGATCAACGAGCAACAAAACGTACTCACCCACGAGAAACTTCGGGCCGACCTCGCCCAGAAACACGCAGACAATGTAGAAGCGGCGCGCGAGGCCATCCAGACTCACGCAGACAATCTACAAAATTCCTGTGCAGCACTTAAAACCCACGCCGATAATCTCGAAAACGCTCGCGCAGCCCTCCAAACACACGCGAACAATCTGGAAAAAAATCTCACAGAGACTCGCCGCCACGCCGAGGCGCATGCTGCGGACCTTACAGAACAGCTGAAGCAAACTAAGAGCCACGCCCAGAATCTTCAGCGCACGCTCGATACCCTCCAGCCCCAATTAGCCCGCAGCGAGACCCTACGCCAACAATCCGAAACACTCCTCGCCGCCGCCCGGGCGCAGATGACTGCACTTGATCAAGAAATCGACCGCCTCGAAGGCGTGCGCACCCAGCTCCAAAACCAAATCGATTTCGCTCACCACCAAATCAACGAACTCCGCACCCAAGGCGCCGCCCTCGCTGATTCTAGCGCCCGCGCCATCGCACAAGTAGGAGAACGTCTCCGCGATCACCTCGCGACCATCCGGCATCGCGAGGAAATCATTCGGCAGCGCGACGAAAAAATCCGCCAACTCCAATCAAGTTTCTCCTGGAAAATCACCGCTCCCCTCAGAGCCCTGCGACGCACATTTATCGACCCGCGCCGGCCTGCCCCCAAACTTACCGTCGGCGACAACACGCCCATCCCCGCACCCGAGCTGCCTCAGCTTCCAGCCACCCTTACAACGTTCCAGCCCCCCGCCGAACGCGCCCTGCCTTTCAGCGTCGATTTCCCCAACCGCTGGGCCTTCGCCCCTCGCAAGCTCTCCCTTCGCGGCTGGTGCTTCGCCGACGACGGCACGTCCCTTAAAAACATCCGCGCCTCCATCAACGGCCGCACCTACCCCGGTACCTACGGCCTAAAACGGATGGACGTCCTCGCCGCCGTCCGCGAAAAACCCCAGGCCGAATATTGCGGCTGGAAAGTCGAGGTCGAACTCCGCGACGGCGACTCCCATATCGTCCTCGAAGTCGGAGATGCCGACGGTCGCTGGCAGATTTTTTTCAAAAACGATTTGAACGTAGGCGCAGATTTTGATGTCGCCGAACTCACCTCCTACGAGCGCTGGGTCACCACCTACGATACGCTCACCAACGACCGCTTGAGCGCCCAACGCGAAAGCAGCCGCCACTTCCCACGTCGCCCACTCATTTCCATTCTCGTCCCCGTCTACAACACCCCGGAAAAGTGGCTTTCCAAAGCCATCGCCTCCGTCGGCGCACAGACTTATTCTAACTGGGAACTCTGCTTAGCCGACGACGCCTCGACCGCGCCACACATTCGTCCGCTGCTCGAGAAATACGCCGCTGATGATCCCCGTATCAAAGTAAGCTTTCGACCTAAAAACGGCCACATCTCAGCCGCCTCCAACTCCGCCCTCGAGCTCGCCACCGGTGAATTCATCGCTCTGCTCGACCACGACGACGAACTCACTCCTCACGCCCTCTACGAGATCGTCTGCGCGCATAACGCCGATCCGACCACCGACTTCTTCTACTCCGACGAAGACAAAATCGATGAAGAGGGCCACCGTCACGAACCCTACTTTAAACCTGATTTTCTGCCCGACCTCTTCCTCGGGCAGAACTACACCTCGCACCTCACCGTTTACCGCGCCGCTCTCATGCGCAAGGCCGGCGGCTTCCGCGTCGGCTACGAAGGTTCACAGGACTGGGACCTAGCGCTCCGCGTGGTCAGTCTCATGCCCGACCACAAAAAAATCCGGCATATCCCGAAAATTCTTTATCACTGGCGCGCCATTCCTGGCTCCACCGCGCTGCTTTCCAGCGAGAAAAACTACCCGGTCAAAGCCGCTAAAAAAGCGCTCACCGACCACTTCGCCCGCCTTAAACAAACCGTCGAACTCATCCCGGTACCCGGCGACCACTGGCGGGTTAAATATCCGCTGCCCGCTAAACTGCCGCTTGTTTCGCTGCTGATCCCCACACGCAACGGGCTTAAATTCTTACAGCGCTGCGTGGATAGCATCCTCGAGAAAACCACGTATCCGAATTACGAGATCCTCATCATCGATAACGGCTCTGACGATCCCGCCACACTCGCCTATTTTAAAACCGTCGCGGCCAAAAAATCCGTACGCGTCATCCCCTACGACGCGCCCTTCAATTATAGCGCGATCAATAATTTCGCTGCCAAACAAGCCAAGGGCACTGTACTCGGCCTGCTCAACAACGACCTCGAGGTCATCCACGCTGATTGGTTGCATGAGATGGTGGCCCAATCGCTGCGTCCCGCCATCGGCTGCGTAGGCGCGATGCTCTATTACCCCAACGACACCGTGCAACACGCCGGCGTCATCATTGGCTTAGGCGGCGTCGCCGGCCACGCATTCCGCGATTTTAACCGTGGCACGGAAGGCATCTTCAATCGTGCGCGCCTTGTCCAAAACTACGGCGCCGTGACCGCCGCGTGTCTACTCATCCGCAAAGAAATCTTCGACCAGGTAGGCGGCCTCGACGAAAAACACCTCGCTGTCGCCTTCAATGACGTCGATTTCTGCCTCAAAGTTCGAGCCGCTGGGTACCTCAATCTTTGGACCCCATTCGCCGAACTCTACCACCACGAATCCGCCAGCCGTGGTGTCGAAGACACGCCCGAAAAACACGAGCGTTTCCGCGGCGAAGTGGAAACGATGATGAAGCGATGGGAGAAAGAGTTAAAACACGATCCAGCCTACAACCCCAACCTCACACTCGAGCTGACCGACTTTACCCTCGCAGCGCCCCCGCGCCCTTGGGTGCCTTGAGGTTATCCTCCGCGCACTAGGCGCGGAGCATCAACCGATGAAATTCGCCCTCGATACGCCACTCGCCGACGCCCCCTGCGATCCCCTCGCGCTACCGGTCGAAGGATGGATTTATCTGGGTGCCGACCAAGCGAAAATCGTCTCAGTTGAGGCCTTACTCAACGGCGTAGCCATCGGCGCCACAACGCAGCTCACCGTCCGCGCCGACGTTAACACCACCCATGCGCTCCCGCCGCAGACCGAGACGGCCTTCCGTTTTTTTGGTTACGCCGCCGCGCCCAAGTTTGGCGGTGCCGGCCGCATTACCGTTTTAGTGCACTTAAGTGACGGCGGCCCGCCCATCATTCTGGCCGATCACTCCATCCACGTGATCTATCAAGATCACCGCCAAAACCCTTTTGGTGTTCTGCTCACGCCAGAACTCGTTGCGCTGCACAACCGCGAACACATCTACGGCTCCGGTCCATCGCTTGCGGTCGGCAGCGACCAAATGCTCGCCCTCACCCAACGCTATCTCGGCCCGCCTCCGAGCCGCGTACTCGATGTCGGCTGCGGACTAGGTTGGTACGGAACCCAGCTCCGCGCCTCTGGATACGATTGGCACGGCGCCGAGATGAAACCCGCCGATTGCGCGGGTATGACCGCAGCCGGTTTGCCGCACACCCAAGTCGACGGCACTGGCCTACCATTTATCGACGGCTCATTCGACGCTGCCCTCTGCATCGAAGTCCTCGAACACATCGCCGAACCCCGCGCGTTTCTCACCGAAATCCACCGCGTCGCGCCCAGGCGCCTGATCATCTCCGTGCCCAACGCCGAACTGATTGCCTATCTCCATAACTATCTCGCGACACCTTGGCACATGTTGGAGGCAGATCATAAAAACTTTTTCACGCGCGCCAGCCTCGGAACCCTACTGCGTGAATTTTATCCCTACGTCGAAGTCGGCTTCCACACCGCCCATCCGCTCAAAATGCCCGAAGGCACGCCGGCCTACTATAATCTCTTTGCCGTAGCCCGCTCCTAAATTTTCCGCCCCGCGCCCTATTTTCCGTGCTCAAGAAATTTTTCACCGTAGTCACACCCGTGGGCTTCGCCCTCAGTCTCTTCGCCTTCATCTTGGGCGTACGCTGGGCCGTATTTGACCGCTACGGCATGACGCTCCCCGAGTGGGATCAATGGGACGCCGAAGGCCTGAAGTTACTCGCACCTTGGTATAACCAAGATCATTTCTTAAGCGCGCTGTTCACGCCACACAACGAGCACCGCGTCGTCCTGACCAAACTCCTCAACTTGGGCCTCACCGTTGCCAATGGCCACTGGGATCAACGGCTCGAAGCGACGTTCAATGCCCTGTTTCCCGCCAGTATCGCGGTTGCGTTTTTTCTGCTCGCGCGCCGGCATCTGCCTCGCCGCTGGCTGGGCGCCTTTGGGGTGTTTCTGGGTTTCATTTTGGCGTTCCCGTTTGCGTGGCAAAACGTCCTCGGCGGATTTCATTCCCAGCAATTTTTTCTAGTTGGACTCGCGCTGATCGCGATCGCGTTGCTCCCCTTTTCTAAGCCGTGGTCCGGTCGTTGGTGGATCGGGGCCACTGCGGCGCTGCTTGGGCTTTTAAGCATGGCCTCGGGCTTCTTCGGCGCAGTCGTAGTAATCGGGTTACTTGGGGTCCAATATTTTCGGCGCGAACGGACGCTACAATCGGCGTGGCCGACGTTGGTGGTTTGCGTAGCGATCTCGGCACTCGGCTGGTTCACACGCCATGAGTTCGCGCCGCACGCGAGTCTCAAGGCGCAGAACCTGCACGATTTCGCCTTCACTATCATCCGTAGCCTACAATGGCCGGCGCCGTTGAGCACGTGGTTTGCGCTGGTATTGTGGTTACCTTGGACGTGGCTCGTCGTTCGGGTTGTATTTGTGGGGTCTCGACCACTGAGCGAGCCGTCCCGCGCCTTCGGCTATTTTATCCTCGGCCTCGGCGTATGGGTAGGGTTGCAACTCGTGGCGACGGGATATGCCCGTGGCGCCGGGGGGCCACCTCCGGCTTCGCGTTATATCGACACCCTGGTTTTCGGTCTCATCGCCAACGCCCTAGCCCTAATGTGGCTCGCGGCGCCGGAGTTACTCGCCCGACCCGCTCGCCGCTTGCTCGCTGTGGCATCGTTATCATGGATCATTATCTTTGCTTGGGGATCCACAACAGAGCTGCGTCAGATGTTTAGAGACGATCTACCGGCAGTAAAAGTTTACCACGACTACTGCGAGATCAACGTGCGCAACTACCTTTACACGGGTAACGAAAAATTTCTCGATCACGAAGAGATTCCCTATCCGGGCGCAATCGCATTCCTTGAACGGATCGGGATTCCTGCACTGCGCCAGATTTTACCCGTAACAGTGCGGCCTCCGCTTAAGGTCCCTGTGGCCTCCTCTACGTTTATTCGTGCGGACGAGCAGATTTTTTACGCACCAGTGCCCGGATTAAGCCCGACTACCCCGCCGTTAACCTACCGTCGTACGTGGGGCTCGTATGTGGACTCGAACGCACCGGCCAGCGAACTGGAGTTCAAGAGCGCACCGTTGCGAGCGCCGGTCGGAGGCTATTTGAAATTTGAAATTACCGGCGAGGTCTCCGCCTCCGGTAATTATCTCGAACTCCGCGATGCGTTCACCGGCGCGAAGCTCGCCACCATCCGCCCGGATAAAGCGCCTGGCGCGAGCTGGCGTGCCGCTTACGTGCAGGCACCGTCCGAAAAATTTGTGATTTACGCGCAGGGAGCAAAGGGTGCGCCGCCATTCGCTTTTTCCGAGCCAGTCGAAATGCCTGCCGGTTCGTATTGGGCGTGGATCTTGAATAAAAACGGTCAACTCATCGCCGTTTTGTCTCTAATGATCGCCCTGATTCTCAGCGGCCTCGCTTGGCGCACAAGCCGATCTTCACCCGCCTAAGCAGAAACGCCGAGCGAAGTCGCAGGGCTGCACGTTGAGCTCGAATCATCTTGGTGCCTGCTGATAGAAATTTAAATCGAGGGCATTCAATTCGAGTATGTAATTATTGTCTTCGATCGTGAGCTGATAATTCGGCGCTGTGCGCCCAGCTTTGATGTTCGCACGAGAAAAGACGATTTCTGCGAGCCCTCCGAAAAAATACGTCTTAAAAGATATGAACGAATCCCTCTTTTTATTCGTCAGAAAAGTGCCCACCTTTACCTCGCCTAACTGGCACCGCGAGTGCTCTTGTTGCGCATGGCCCTCACCCGTTTCTCCGTCGCCCCGCTCCACACCCTCACGCGCACCCTCGCCGCCGTAGCGATGGGCCGCGAAGCCCCGGATCTCGTCCTTACCGGCGCCCGCCTACTTTCAACCTACACCGAACGCATCCACCCCGAACGTGAGATCTGGCTAAAATCCGGCCGCATCGCCGCCGTCAAACCCGCTGGCACCGCCAAAAAACTTTTCGCCCGCCTCCCTCGCTCGAAATTTTTTGACGCCGCCGGCGGCATCCTCGCCCCCGGTCTCGTTGATCCGCACATCCACATCGAGAGCTCAATGATGACCGCCTGCGCCTACGCCGAGGGCGCGCTCCTTAACGGCACCACCACGATCTTCTGCGACAGCCACGAAATCGGTAACGTCTGCGACGCAGCTGGTATCGAGTGGATGCTCGCCGACGCCCGCCAAGCCCCGCTTTCTATTTTTCTTACAGTTCCCAGCACCGTCCCCGCGACATCACCTCAATTTGAAACCGCCGGAGGCGACCTCACCGCCGCCAAAATCGGAGGCCTCTTCGATCGCTACCCCGAAGCCGTGGCCCTCGGCGAAAAAATGGACTTCGTGCAAGTCGCCATGGGCGACCCGCGCAGCCACGCCATCATGGCCGCCGCCCTCAAACGTGGTCGACCCATCTGCGGCCACATTTACGGACGCGAATTTGTGACCGCTGGCGCCGCGAGCGGCATCACCGACACACACGAAGCCATCGACCGCGAAATCGGCGATGATTTTCTGGAAGCGGGCGTCTGGGTTTTCCTTCGCGGTGGCCCACCTACCACACCCTGGCATTCACTCCCTCACGCCATCAAAGCCGTCACCGAACTCGGTGCTAACCCCAAGCGTGTCTGCGTCTGCACCGACGACCGTGACGCTGATGATCTTTTCCTCTTCGGTCTCGATTGGGTCACGCGCCAAGCCGTCGTCGCCGGCCTAAAACCCACCACTGCTTGGAGCATGGGCTCCCTCCATCCCGCCACCCGCTACGGTATGGACGGGGAGATCGGCGGCCTGGCGCCCGCTCGTCGCGCCGACATCGTGCTCCTGAACGATGCCCTCGAGCCCCAATGCACCTGGTACGGCGGTGAACTCGTCGTCAAAAACCGCAAAATTACTCCAATCCTCGACCGCGCCCTTTCTCAACGTTATCGCTACCCGCGAGCGGCCTATCAAACCGTCAAACTCCCAACAAAAAAGCTGACCCTCACGCCCGCACTGCCGACGAAACCCGTCACCGCCAACGTCATCCGCACCGCCCTTCCCGGCATTATTCTTTTCCACGAGAAAATCGCCCTCGCGCCCAAGCCCGGCCAGACGTGGTCCGATCTTTTTACCGAACATCGCCTCTGCTTTGTCACCATCGTAGAACGCCATGGCCAATCCGGCGCGGTAGCCCACGGCCTACTCCAAGATTTCAACCTACGCGCCGGCGCCGTTGCCAGTTCCGTCGGCCACGACGCCCACAACATTATACTCGCCGGTACCAACGAGACCGACCTCCAGCTTGCCCTCGCTACCATCAAAAAACTCCGCGGCGGCGTCTGCGTCGTGCGCGACGGCAAAGTCCTCGCCCAGGTCGCCCTCCCCGTCGCTGGCCTCATCTCCGATCTCCGCGCCACCGCCGTCGCCAAAGAAACCACCAAACTAAAAAAAGCCTGGGTCGCTGCCGGCTGCACCCTTCCCTACATGGGCTTCAACCTCATTCCGCTATCCGTCATCCCCGAAATCCGTATCACCGACCGCGGCTTGGTCACGGTCCCCGGCATGCAGCAACTACCCCTGTTCGAAAAATCCTAAACCGTTATCCATCAAAGTTTCTGCAGCAACGGCCTGACGCCCCAGTCAGGCCTTTTTATTTTCCGGCCACCGAGGATCGGATAACCGGAAAAAATCATAAAAACAAAACTCGTCGCATGGCACATACCGTGCTCACTGGTACCTGCCTACGCATGAACCAAACCATCACTAAAACACCACTTCACGCCCTCGTCGCTACCCTCGCGATCGTCGGCCTGTCCAGCCTCGTGTCCGCGCAAACCGCGACATCCGGCGATACCGTCAAAATGGAGAAATTTGAGGTCAACTCCGTGCCGATCGAGCAGCAGATCCTGCCGACGTCGCGCCCGTTCAATTCCGTGTTCGGCACCGATGACAACATTATCGATGTGCCACGCAACGTCACCATCATCTCGCGCCAACAGCTCACCGATATTTCCATCACTGACGTGTTGGACTTCTCGAAGCTTACCTCCAGCGCCTTCACCACGACCAACTTCGGCGCTCCCTCCAACGTGAGCATCCGCGGTCAGTCGGCCGATACCTTCGTGAACGGCGTCCGCGCCCGTATCACCTCGAACGGCAACGGGCTCCCAGTTGACTTTAATTCCGTCGAATCCGTGAACATAGTCAAAGGCCCAGCCACCGCAGTCCAAGGCACCTCGATGTATGTCGGCGGTTTTATCGACTTAGTCACCAAGCGCCCCTACTTCGACGGCACCAAAGGTTCCGTCAGCCTCACCATGGGCTCCTACGACACCAACCGCTGGACCCTCGACGTCGGCGGCCCGCTCTCCAAGCAGCTCGCTTATCGCTTCAGCTACTCTGGTGAAAACTCCACCGGATACTACGTGGACGGCCACAAGAAGACCGACTCCTTCTACGGCGCGATCACCTGGCGCCCGAACCAAGTTTACGAACTGTTCGTAAACAGCCAATGGTTCTCAGCTAATTACACCGAGAACTGGGGTATCAACCGCGTCACCCAAGACCTGATCGACAACGGTCGCTACGTCACCGGCATCAACATCAACAACGGAGCCACCGCTACGCCCTCCGACGCACAGAACTCCAAATACGTTCTCAGCGGCGGCAACACCATCGCTTGGGGCCCCACGGTCAAAATCAACCGTCACACCCGACTCTTGAAGCCTGGCAACGAATCCAACGGCGACGAATACAACTTCCAAGCCATTCAGACCGCCAAACTCAGTTCCGAGTTGAACTTCAAAAATACTTCCTACTGGAACTACACCAAGCGTAACACGCTTTCCACCTACTACTATGCGGAAATCATCGACCCATCCTGGTTCGCTGAAAACCGCACTGAGCTCATCTTAACTCAGAAGAACTACACCATCAACGCCGGCCTCGATCTGCGCTACCAAAAGACCAAGGCCTACGACGACTACTTCTTCGAACCCGCCAACGTCTGGGACATCACCAGGGATCGCTCCGCCATCGATGTCTATCGCTCTGACGCTTTCAACAACGGCGGCAAAGGCTTCGCCGTCCCGGGCTGGCCCGGCCGCTACGCCCAACCTGGTCTGTTCAACGGCGACACCAATGACAGCAGCGCCACCACCTTCGGCCCCTTCGCCCAAGGCACCTACAAGTTCAGCGACGAATTCAGCGCCGTAGCCGGCTTGCGTCTCGACCACATGAAGGCCACGGTTCGCGAGCCCCTGCTCCCGCCCTACAAGACCGCCGACATCAGCGTCGATATCCCCAGCTACAACGGCAGCGTGATTTACAAGACCACACCCAACTCGAGCCTCTACTTCACGTATAACTACAGCGAAAACACCTCCGGTGCCGTCGGTAACGGCGGTGGCATCACCGGCTGGAACGCCGCCGGTACCGCCCTCGACAAAGAAAACTTCACGCAGCCCAGCACGCTCTACGAGCTCGGCGCTAAGTTCGCCCTCATGCAAAACAAGGTGTTCCTGAATTTCGCAGTTTACGACCAAGAGCGCACCGCCAAGAGCACCAGCTCCACGGTTATCTCCAAGTACAAATACAAGGGCTTCGAATCGGAGTTGAACTACCAACCCAACAAGCACCTCTACGCGACGATCTCCTACTCCTTCATCGACGCGCAGCAGTCGGCTCCCTACCAATACGGCCTGTTCGGCGGCTTCTCCGAATTACCTCCCGCCAACCGCGCCAAACCGACCGCCAACATCGGCTCCGACGTCAAGGTCTCCGGCCTCCCGGAAAACCTCTTCAACGGCCTCATCTCCTACACCTTCACCAACGGCTTCGGCTTAAGCGCCAACACCGTTGTAACTGGCGAGATGAACAACAACGCCGCCGGCTCACTCGTGATCCCGCTGCAATACACCCTCGATCTCGGCGCTTCCTACAAATTCAAAAAATGGGATTTCCGCGCCAACCTGCTAAACGCCACCAACGAGGAAAACTGGTCGCCACCGAATGCCGTCTACGGCAACGGCTCGATCCTCGCCCTCCCCGGCACGCAGCTTCAGATCACTGCCAAATACAGCTTCTAAGCTCTTCGCATTCCGCGAACGTTTGAGAAAAACTTCAGCCGCTCCCTAAACCGGAGCGGCTTTTTGCTGCTCGCCCTCCAGCACTCCCGCCCGCTCCACTAAAAGGTGACAGCAGCCAACTGGCCCGCCCCCTGCTATTCACCACCCCATGTCAGATCCCCAGCCCCCCAGCAATCTCGCGTCCAAATCTGCTGACCTTGTCTACGGCCTAGAAGCCCACGTACCGCTCGTTCCGGCGCTCCTGGTCAGCTTCCAGCAAGTTTCAGCCATGGTCGTCGGCACAATTACGCCCGCCCTCATCCTCGCCGGCATCCTCAAATTTTCTCCCGCCGATACCGCCTATTTGGTCAGCATGGCACTCCTCGCCTCGGCCGTGGGCACGTTTTTTCAAACCGGTCGCCACGGGCTCGTCGGCTCGGGCCTACTCAGTGTCACGGGCACCAGCTTCGCGTTTCTCGGACCGCTCATCCAAGCCGGCCAATCCGGCGGACTCGCCTTGATGTTCGGCATGTCGCTCGCCGCCGCGCCCGTCCAACTCATCTTCGCGCCGTTTCTACCTAAACTAAAAAACCTCTTCGCGCCCATCGTGTCCGGGGTTGTCGTTGTACTCATCGGACTCTCGTTGATCCCGACTGCGATGTTTGGCATCGCCGCGCCCATTGCTCCCGGCGCCCCCGCTTAGGGCGGAGCTTTAGTAGCCGCAGTAGTCGTCGCCGTGATGCTCATCGCCCAATCCACAGGCCGTCCTTGGGCTCGCCTCGGCAGCGTACTTTTTGGCCTCATCGCGGGTTACTTGGTATGCGGTTTCGCCGGCTGGCTCCAAGCGCCCGCGCCCAGCGACGGCACATGGATTGTGATCCCGAAACTGCTCCCGCACGACCTGGCTTTTAGTTGGGCGCTTTTGGTGCCCTTTGCCTTTATCTACCTAGTCTCCGTCCTTGAAGCGCTCGGCGACATGACCGCCACCGCGCAACTCTCCGGCCTCGACACCACCGGACCCGAGCATTGGACGCGCCTGCGCGGCGGCATCATCGCCGACGGCCTCACGAGTATCTTCGCAGCTCTTCTCGGCGGTTTCCCGAGTACAACCTTCGCCCAGAACAACGGCGTTATACAAATTACCGGTGTGGCCAGCCGCCGCATCGGACCAATCATGGCCCTGATGCTCGCCGCCCTAGGCCTTTTTCCGGCTGTCGGGCGCTGGATTACAGCGATGCCAGGTGCAATTCTCGGCGCACTCGCCCTCATGCTCTTCGGTTTGGTCGCCGTCTCAGGGCTGCGCCTCATCGAACGCGCCGGACTTACTTCGCGCAACGCTCTCATCATCGCCCTTTCGCTGGCCGTCGGCCTCGGCGCGCCTACTCAAGCCGCTTGGATCAAAACGCTGCCGGGTGTCATCCAAGCGCTGCTCGATTCAGGCATCGCCGCCGGAGGCCTGACTGCGCTCGCTCTTAACCAGATCTTGCGCGAGCGCCATTAAGCCAGCGACGGCGATCCCCACGACGCGCTTTGTGCGATAATACCTTGTCGGACCCGAGCGAATTCGCAGAAGCTCCGAACAACGGATGAAGTCGATTTTCTCGCTCCCCACCCTGCTTGCGGCCGCGTTGCTCAGCATCGTTGCCTCGATACCGTTCCTGCCGTTGGCCGCGCCGGCCACAGAGCAATTTCATTTTGAAATCACCGTCTCAAGCAACACCGCCGGCTCGGCCCAACTTTTTTTCGACCTCGGTCGCGGCATTAACGAAGCGGACTCCACCCGTTTCGCGGTCGAAAATAAAACCAGTCCTCAATCGCTAAGTTTCCCTCTTCCGAGTGGCACCTTCCGAGCGTTCCGACTCGATCCCATCGATCGCACCGCCGAACTTACATTAAGTGAGGCCGTCATACGCGCCAACGACGGCGCTGTCCTACATCGTTTCGCACTCAGCGATTTTACCGCGGATAACCACATTTTTTCACTCGTATCTACGGGCGACAGCCTTCGGGTCCTAACCACGCCCGCTGCCACCGACCCCAATTTGGGTCTCCGCATGGCCGCCCCGCTAGAGCTTGTGACCACAATCGGCCAAAATCTTCGCGCCGGTCTCAAGATCACCCTCGGCGTTTTTATCTTCGTGCTCGCCGCCGTGGGCTTAGTCACGCGCGCGAGAAATCCCATTAGGCAAGGCTGGTCTTGGCTCGTGGCTCGCCCGTTGCGCGCCGTCTCAC
The DNA here is from genome assembly GCA_947458705.1 of Opitutia bacterium. Lineage (GTDB taxonomy): Bacteria > Verrucomicrobiota > Verrucomicrobiia > Opitutales > Opitutaceae > Tous-C4FEB. Next base: position 14,284 of record CANHAH010000040.1, read on the forward strand.
TAGGGGCCTTACTCGCGGTGATCGCCAGCAGTTACCCCGTGCTCTTCTTCGGTAAAAGCATCGTATCGCCTAACAACGGCACAATCCTGCTTTACGAAGATTTCCCGACTTTGCCCGACCACCGCGACCGCGCCAACGCCAAAGTCGCCGGAGCCGATATCGGAGCGATCATGTGGCAACACATCCCGCTCTCGATGCTCCAGCGCGATGCCTTGCTACGTGACGGCGAACTCCCCCTCTGGAATCGCTATAACTCCGCCGGCAGCGTCCTACTCGGCCAAGGTCAGTCGATGTTCGGCGACCCGCTGCACTTTCTCGTCATCCTCGCCAACGGCGCGACGTGGGCCTGGGACCTAAAATACCTCATCGCCAAATGGCTCCTCGCCTGCGGGCTCGGCATGTGTGTCCTGCGACTCACCAGCCATCTACCCGCCGCACTACTTGTCACCTTTGCCGCAGATTTCGTCGGGTTCTTTCCGTTTCGCGTCAATCACCCCGCATTCTTCAGTTTTTGTTACGCCCCGTGGGCGCTATATTGCTGGCTGCGCATCTCCACCGCCCCGCGCTGGACCATCGCAGCCCGCTGGGTCGCCGGCCTGATGCTCGCCAACGGGATGCTGATGAATAGCGGCACCGCTAAAGAAGCCTACATGTTGCTGCTCACGCTCAACTTCGCCGGCGCCTGCACACTTCTACTCGCACCGCTTAAAGGCCGTGAGCGCCTGATTCGTTTCGCACTCGGGGCATGGGCCGGAATTATTTTTCTGTGTCTCGGAGCTCCCGTTTGGCTCACGTTTCTCGACGCACTAAAGGAAGCCTACACGAGCTATAACGCCGCTACCGCCTTCCAAGTCCAACCCAGCCTCGCCCTCGGCTTCTTCGACGAAATTCTTCTGCGACCCTTTTGGGTCAACGAAACCGTTTACAACCCCTCCGCGAATTTCCTCTTCCTTACCGGACTACTGAGCTTCCTCGTATATCTCAGGGCCGTTACGCTCAATCGCGTTGTACTCGCGCTCGCCCTCGCCGCGCTAGTGCCGCTCTCAATTGTCTTTGGGTTAGTACCGCCGCTCTGGATTATAAAAATACCTTTCCTCGGCAACGTCGCTCACATCGATAATTCCTTCGGCATCGGGTTAATTCAGCTCTTCATCGTGCTCGCCGGGGTCGGCTTCGCGGCCGCCGCGACGCGCCTCAAGCGGCCCGAAGCCCGGGCCGATCTGGGCATCGCCGGCTTGCTGCTATTTGCCCTGGTTTTCCCCTATATCGCCTTTCGCCAAACCATCCAACGCAGCACGTATTCATACCTGCATTGGCCGGAGACGTTGCCCTACAGTTCGTTTGTCTGGGGTAGTCTCATTGCACTGATCCTCGCCGCGATTGGCTTCATGCTGGTCGCACGGCGCATCCTAACCCGCGGCCCCACCACCGCCTCGCTCATTTTCGCTCTCACCTGCATGCTCGTGATGCTCTGGCGCCACGGCTGGCATACCGGCGTAGGCTTTGAGGGGCGCGTGGTCGCTCCCGCCGCCCGAGCGGACTTCAACGCCCAATCACCCGCCATCACCGCCCTCCGCGCCGATCAAAAAAATGAGCCTTCGCGAGCATTCGGTTTCCAGGGCAACTTGTTTCCCGGCTGGAACGACGTTTATCGCCTAGAAGGCATCAACGGCCCCGATGCTCTCATTAACCCGCACTACCGAGAACTAATCGAGGCCTGCGACTTCATTCGCATCTGGGATTGGCGCATCTACCAAGAGATCGGCACCTATGCACCACTTCGCCCTTTCTACGATTTTCTCAACGTCCGTCATTATCTCGACCACCACAGTGGACAGCCTTCCCTCTCCACGCTTTTCACGAAAATCTTCGATGGCGATCTGGACGTTTACCGTAGCGAGTCCGTCTGGCCCCGCGCCTTTTTTACAAACCGTCTTGCGACTTATGGCACCCCTAAAGACTTCGCCAAACTGATCGCCGCAGGCGACGGACGCCCCTTCGCCGCCATGCAAGCCAGTGACCCCATGCTGCGCACCGATATTCCAGACACACTCGCAACGCGCACCGTCACACCCGCTCGCAATTACCGCCTCACGACCAACACCACGGCCTTCGACATCGACGCTTCCGGCCCCGGCCTCGTCGCCCTCAGTGAAGCCTGGTTACCCCACGACTTTCGCGTCACCCTCAATGGCGAGCGCGTCCATTACCTAAGGCTAAACCACGCCTTCAAAGGCGTATTTATTCCCACCGCCGGTCACCATCACCTCGAGTTCACCTACCGGCCGAAACGCTTCACCTTGGCCCTCAATCTCGCCACTCTCGGCCTCGGTCTATTAGGTTTCAGCGCTTGGTTCGTCCGCCGCGCCGAAAAAAAGGGATAGCCAACCCTCCCCCGCTCCCACCACCGTCAGAGCGTGTCCGCTCTTCCGCCCACACCCCTAACGCTATCTGTCATCGTCCCCATCTACAATGAGGCCGCGACACTCAGCACCGCGCTCGATGCTATCGTCGCCAAATCCGTCGCCAATTGGGATATCGAATTAATTTTTATCGAGAGTAATTCCACGGATGGCTCCCGCGCCATTGTCGAGACGTACCGCAGCCACCCGCGCGTTACGCTTCTGCTTGAGGATAAACCCCGAGGCAAAGGACACGCCGTCCGCGCCGCCCTCGCCCGCGCCACCGGCAACTTTGTTCTGATCCAAGACGCCGACCTGGAGTACGATCTGAACGACTACGAGAAGCTCCTGGTCCCCCTCGCCTCGGGCGAACGTACCTTTGTCCTCGGCTCTCGCCACGGCCCCGGCGCAGGCTTTGCGATGCGCAAGTTCGACGACCAGCCCTTGCACGCTTTTCTGCTCAACTCCGCGCATTGGACGTTCACCCTACTCATCGATATTTCTCTAGGAATCTGGCTGAAAGACCCCTTCACGATGTATAAGGTCTTCCGCCGCGACGCCCTCAACGGCCTTACCCTTAAGTGCAACCGTTTCGACTTTGATTGGGAGATTCTGATCAAATTGATCCGCGCCGGCCACCGACCCATCGAAATTCCCATCAGTTACCAATCGCGCTCCTTCAAAGAAGGTAAAAAAATTCGCATGTTTCGCGACCCACTCACTTGGATCGTCGCCTGGGCCAAGGCCCGGTTTGGTCCACTCTGAGGGCTAAGCTTCATCGGTTTTTTCTCAGTCGTCATGGCCAAAACTCTACTCGTAACCGGTTCTTCCGGCCTCATCGGCTCCGAAGTCTGTGTCTATTTCGCTCGCGAACTCGGCTACACCGTCCACGGCGTCGACAACAATCAACGCGCTGTCTTCTTCGGTCCTTCCGGTGACACGCGCTGGAACCAAAGCCGCCTCGCCACCGAGCTCCCCGGGTTCGTCCACCATGAGATCGATATCCGCGACCGCACCGGCGTCCAGGCCCTCGTCAAAGCCGTCAAGCCTTCGGTCATCGTTCACACCGCCGCCCAACCCTCGCACGATCGCGCTGCCGCCATTCCCTTCGACGATTTCGACACCAACGCCGTCGGCACGCTCAATCTACTCGAAGCCGCACGCCAATCCGCGCCCGAGTCGCCATTCGTCCATATGTCGACGAACAAAGTCTACGGCGACGCTCCTAACCGCATCGCTCTCCAAGAGCTCCCCACGCGCTGGGATTACGCTGATACCGCATATGAACACGGTATCGCGGAAACTTTTACCATCGATCAATCTAAACACTCACTCTTCGGCGCCAGCAAAGTCGCCGCCGATGTGATGGTGCAAGAATACGGCCGCTATTTTAATCTCCCCACCTGCGCCCTTCGCGGCGGTTGCCTCACTGGCCCCAATCATACCGGCGTCGAGCTCCACGGCTTCCTCAGCTACCTCGTGAAATGCAACCTCGAGGGCCGCGAATACCGCGTATTCGGCTACAAAGGTAAACAGGTCCGCGACAACATCCACTCCCTCGACGTTGCCCGCTTTATGGCCGCTTTTGTCGCCGCTCCTCGAGCCGGCGAAGTCTACAACCTCGGCGGCGGCAAGGCCAACAGCACGTCCATTCTCGAGGCCTTCAAAATCGCGGAAAAATTTACCGGCAAAGCTCAGGTTCACACCTACGTGAATGAAAACCGCGCCGGCGACCACATCTGCTACTACAGCGATCTGCGCAAAATGCGCGCCCACTATCCAAAGTGGGACATCACCCAATCGCTCGAGGAAACCATTCGACAGATCGTCGAGTCTTGGAAAAAGCGCAACACCGCCTGAGCCGCATTTGAGTTCATGACCGACTTTAAACACTTTTTTGGCGTCCCGCCCTCAGACCAAAACGCCCTCGATCTCTTCGCCGGCGAATGGTCCTCATCACCGCCCGCCAGCCGCCCCGATTTAAAAGCCGGCGCGACGCCGTTATTTGATGATCCGCGCATGCAATGGGCACACGACCGCTTCAACGAAATGGGCCTCACCGGCGGTTTCACCGGCCGCGACGTACTCGAACTCGGGCCGCTCGAGGGCGCGCACACCTACCTCATCGATAAGCTCGGAGCCTCCAGCGTGACCGCCGTCGAAGCCAACGCCCGGGCGTACTTAAAGTGCCTCATCGCCAAAGAAACCTTCGGGATACCTCACGCCCGCTTCCTGCTCGGTGATGTCCTTTCCTATCTACACACGACCGAGCGCACCTTCGACATCACGATCGCCTGCGGCATCCTTTACCACCTCACCAATCCCGTAGAACTGCTCGAACTTCTCGGTCGACGCAGCAAAGCAATCTTTCTGTGGACCGTTTTCTACGACCCCGAGTTCGTCGCAAAAAATCCCGTCCCCGGTGCCAAGTTTTCCGAGGCCTTGCCCATGGAACACGCCGGCTACAAACACACCGTCCATCGGTTCAACTACGGCCCTTCGCTCGACTGGAAAGGCTTCTGCGGCGGCGGAGAAATTTATAGTTATTGGATGGAAAAATCCGAAATCGTCGGCGCCCTCGAGAAATTTGGTTTCACGGATTTTCGCATCGAACAACATCCCAATATCCACGGCAGCGCCCTCATGCTCGCTGCACGTAAGGTATAAAAAAACTTCCGGGGAAGACCGGAAGTTTTATTAAAAAATGCCGCGCGAAAAACCGCGTTGGGGCTCAGTTTATCTCAATGATATTCGCCTTCTTAATCTTCGTGGAGCCAACACCGAGGGTCTCAGCGAATTCCAATGTGCGAATTTCTTCGGAAATATTTTCAAAGCCGTTCAGCCGCCGCGCCCGGTCGATCTTGGCGCGCATGAGCGAGTCGAGCATCACCGGATCAGTGCTTAGCCAGAGCAGGGGCTCGGTCTTACTGTAGAGTGAATTAAAGAACGGCCCACCGATATATTGGTAATGCTCGAGGCTCGTGATCGTGAACATCCATGTCTGGCGCAACTCGGGGATCGCGCTCATTTCCGCGACGGCGGCCGGCGCGTTGGCCGGCGACCGGAAGAAACGAGCGGTGTTGGAGGCGTTCCAGAGCGTGGCGTTTACCAGCGCGCCATTAATACCTAGGATCGGATGATCGGTGTAAACCGGCAGATTAATCCAGAAATCTGCATCGAAGAAGAGGGGCGTGGCCAAGAAGCTCTTGCGGTCTTCATCTTTAGAGGAGTTGTTCGCGAAATCCTTCGTCTGAGATTCAGCGAATATCGGATCAAAACGCTGTGGGAGTGGACTGTCGTAGAACCACGCCGGATCGTAAAAGCGGCCGGATTCGAGCACGTAAATTAGGTTACCCTTAAACGGCGTCTCCCCCGTCACCAGCGAGGGCAGGTAACCAGTCATGCGCAAACGAAGTTGGTTGAGGCCAACAAGAAAGATGTCGCTGTTGGCGAAACCACGTTTCACGAGCGCGCGAATCACACCGCGCACAAGGGGTAACGGCGTTGCCATGCCCGCGCCGGAATCAGTGTAAACTTTGAGGCCAACTTTCTTTTTTTCGCCGGGAACGAGTTTTTTACCCGTAGATTGCTCGAACGTAGCGATCAGAGCCTCAACCTTTTGCTCGTAGGCGTAATCGTCAAAAGTCGACAGTTTGGCCTGCCAAACCGGCGCGATCGGCGCAGCCGCAACCGCCGGAGCTTTGGCCACCGCCGCAGGGGCCTGCGACGGTGGACCGTCAGCGGCTCGCACGACGGAAAACGTCGATACGATGCTTAAAACGAGCAAGGCGATGAGGGGAAAACGCAGCATGAGTGAAAAGTTGGTCGCCCGCCGTCGGACAATGTTTCCTTAATAAAGCACGAAACTTGACAGCGCCACCCTCGGGTTGAAAGTGCATTCTTCGATGCGATTCGCGCCCTAGTGTAGAGGGGTACCTCTCGCTCTTTTACTGAAACGTCCATGCCCGCCATCAAACCCAGCTGTGTTCGCGACCTTAAACTACGCGTAAATCTTGCCGACGTGGTTTCGCGTGTCGTCACGTTGCGCAAGGCCGGCGGCGCCCGACTTAAAGGCCTGTGCCCCTTTCACAACGAAAAGACCCCGTCCTTCAACGTCGATACCGACAAAGGCTTTTTCAAATGCTTCGGCTGCGGCAAAGCCGGCGACGCGATCAGCTTTGTACGCGAGACCGAGCAATTAAATTTCACCGAGGCAGTCGAAGCGCTCGGCCAACGTTTTAGCATTCCCATCGAATACGAAGCCGGCTCCGGCGGCCCGAGCCGCGAAGAACGTTCGCTGCGTCAGGAAATTTACGACCTGCACGAGCACGCTGCTGAGCATTTCCACCAAGCCTTTAAGTCCCAGGACGCGACCGGTACGTTCATGCGCAAGCTTTGGCACGAACAACGTAAATTCCCCTTAGAGCTAGCGGATGAATTTAAAATCGGTGCAGCCGATGCCACCGGTAGCGGCCTGGGCGCAGCGTTACTGCGGAAAAAATTCTCCGAAGCCGCACTCCGTCAGTGCGGATTATTTTTCATATACGACGACGCACTCCTGACCGGAACCGCACTCCGCCCGCGCTTCCGCGGGCGCTTGATGATTCCGATTCGCGATCATCAAGGCCGCGTCGTCGCCTTCACGGCGCGCCAGACGGAACTAACCCCTGCCGACGATCCGGCCCACGAAGCCAAATACGTCAATTCGCCTGAGACGCCCATTTTCACAAAGAGTAACCTCTTGTTTAATCTCGACCGCGCCCGCTCACACGTCGGTGAAGGCCATCCGTTCGTGATCGTCGAAGGTCAGCTCGATGCGCTCCGCTGCTGGTCAGTCGGACTCAAAACCGCCATCGCACCTCAAGGCACCTCCATTACTGAGGGCCAACTCGTCTTGCTGCGGCGGTACCACACGCAGGTCGAATGTTTCTTCGACAGCGACAGCGCGGGCCAAAAAGCCGCACTGCGTTTCCTGCCTATGGCCCTCAAAGCCGGCCTCGAAGTACGCTTCCTCACGCTCGCCGGCGCCTCGAAACTCGATCCTGATTTGCTTTTTTTGGAGCGCGGCCTACCCGCCTACGAGGAAGTCCGCCGTGGCGCCCAAAGCGCGATGGCATTTGCGTGTCGCGCCACGCTGCCCGATCCCGCCAACGCCACCTCTGAACACAAAACCCGCGCGGCGCAGGGCCTTTATGAACTTATTGCCGCAGCCGAGAGCCAGGTCGCGCGCTCTCAGTTTCTTTCGGAGATCGCGATCCACCTGCGCGTGCCCCTGCCGGCCCTCGCCGCCGATTTTCAGACCGCCCTCGCCCGCCAAAACCGTCAAGCCGCTGCTCGCCCCTCAGCCACCAATACGACGCAAGCGCCCGCCCTTGTTACCGATACCGCAGAGCATCACCTTCTTTTACTAGCTCTTAACCACGAACAACTCGGACGCGCCCTCGCGGCCGCCATCCCGCACGACTGGATCGACACCGGTCACATCGCCGGGGCTCTGCTTAACCGCGTTCTAGCGGAATTTGAACAAAACAGTTGGCCTGGCCGCGAACACCTTGATGCCCTGCTAGAAACGCACGAAGAACGCACCCTCGTCGCTACCCTCATCTTTAACGCTCTCGAGTTGGATGACCCCGCCAAGGTCGCTGCCGCCGGTTTACAGCAATTACGCGCCCGCGCCCTCGAGCCCCGCCTCCGCCAAATAGAACTTGCTTTGGCCAACCCCCAACCGGACAGTGATTTTGACCCTATTTCACTCTTGAAAGAACGCTCAGAACTTCAACGTCAGTTACGTCAGCCCATCACGCTCAATCTCGTCGATTGAGCGTCTTTTTGCGTTTTTTAAGACTTCAGCACATTCATTATTTATGCCGCGCAAAGCCAAGTCCGCCGTTTCCGCCCAATCCGAAGCCGTTGAGGCCGTCCTCAGCCGCCAGCCGAATGCCCCCGCCGATTCCACCGAGGGCGTTCCCGCCGTGCCCGGCAGCATCAACGAAAAAATC
>CANHAH010000041.1 GCA_947458705.1 Opitutia bacterium
ATGGAATCGTTCTGGAGTAGCTTGAAAAATGAACTCGTTCATCGTCGTCGCTTCGCCACCTGGGCTGACGCCCGCACCGCGATCTTCGATTACATCGAGTCCTTCTACAACCGCTCCCGTCGCCACTCCTCACTTGGCTATCAAAGCCCACTCGACTACGAATCCTCCCTCAGCTAACTAAAACCATAACACGCCCAACGCGTGTCCGTCAGACCCGGGGAAGCACAAATGCTCTTACTTTCTCGCCCTCGTGCATTTTGAGATACTTAAAGGAGTGAACGTATTTTTTCGGTTTACCCCAATAAAATCAAAATCAACGCCTCGCCTCAATGACCCCATTTCTTGTTTTCAATCTTTGCTGTAAGCGGTGCGCGTGCCTTGGATTTCCTATCGCACTACTTTTTGGAGTGGTCGTTGGTTCAGTTGAAGCGGCGGAAACAAATAATAAATCTGGTCTGCCCTCAGCTCAGATCGTTCCTTGGGTGGAAACGAATTTCCCTTTTTTTTCTTCCGTGCTCGATGCTCGAAAAGCCGGACCCTCGTTCCCGTCGGATAATCTCACTCCACGCGGTATCGTGCTCAATCTCGGGCAAGACTGTTGGGCATGTTTCGATCCTGATTTGTTGCGCGTGGCTGCGGTCTGGCGCGGTATGGGCGTCACCGACAAGGCCCTCGCCATGGGCTCCTACCAAGATCCCACGCGCAAGCCACCGGGTGGTCAAAAAGCGTTATCTGAGCCCGACGGTAAACTATGGTCGGCCAACGGCATTTATCCGGGATGGCAAACAGGAGACGGCATTTCTCTCCTCGATCCACGCGAACCCGCGCCCAGCCCCGAAGAAGTTGGGCGCGGCCCAATCGCTGACACGCTGGGTCGTTTCGAGGCGGTTCGTTTGGTCGGCAAAGGCGTCGTCTTGGAATACACGGTCGGCGGTGTCGCTGTTCGTGAGAGTTGGAATGCTAAGGTCGGATCGGGCGGCCCGATAATCGCTCGGACTTTTGCCGTCGCTCCTTCGCGTAACGCACAGTGGCTGATCTTGGGTAAAAAAGCCGGGGAGGTTGCCTTCTACTTGAAAAATGACGTGCATAATGGCGATGTTGCGGCTCTCGCTGACGCTAACGGCACATGGCACGTGCGCGTGCTCGCGCACGCTGAAACCGTGATTTTTACAGTTTATATGGCGGCTGGAGACCAAGTCCTAGCTTCGGATGATGGGTTGGCGCGCGAATCGTTCGGATTGTCCTCCGTCCCGATGAATCGTTGGCCGCAAGATGTCGTAACGCAGGTTAAGCTCTCCACCTCACCTGATGCTTATGTCGTCGATAATGTGACTTTGCCCGTCAATAATCCATGGCATCGTCGAGTCCGCCCCGCTGATATTCAGTTTTTTTCCGACGGCACCGGAGTTGTGGTAACGATTGATGGCGATGTGTGGCTCGCGCGCGGGCTCCACGATGCCGCGCCCGCGGTGCAGTGGCGGCGCTTTACTTCGGGCCTGCACGAACCGATGTCGGTCGCGATCCGCAATGAGCAGATATATGTTTTTGATCGCAATGGCATTTGGCGTTTGCGCGACACGGATGGCGACGGAGAAGCCGACGTGCATGAGTTGTTTTCTAACGCCTTCGCCCAGACAGCAGATCTGCGAGAATTTCCCTCGACTCTTCGGCTAGCCCCGCACGGCGAATTCGTGATCGCTAAGGGCGGCCAGCAAGCGACCACGCTCGGCAAACACAATGGCAGCGTCTTGCGCATCGCCGCTGATGGACGCAGCTCAACGATACTCGGCTACGGTTTTCGTCAGCCCAATATCGGAGTGAATCTTCGTACGGGTCTCGTAACTGCGAGTGATCAACAAGGCCAATACATACCCTCTACTCCTTTGCACATCGTGCGCGACGGCCAGTTCTACGGTTTCCTAGCCGATTTCCTACCCAAGGAAAAATATCCAGCGCCGATCGCTGAGCCTCTGACATGGTTGCCCCATCCGGTGAACGCCTCGGCACTTTCTCAAGTATGGCTCTTTGATGCGAAACTCGGTCCGCTCAACGACGCCATGGTTCACATCGGTTTTAATCGTCCTGAGCTATTTGTTGTGCGCTTTAACGAGCGAGCTGCACGGCCGCAAGCTGCGGTGATTAGCGTGACGCGGGCCTTTGATTTCACGCCACTAAACGGCGCAGTGAATCCCGCCGACGGCCAGCTTTACCTCGCGGGTTTTCAGGTGATTGGTTGGGGTAATGTGAACGACACTCTATCGGGAATCGGTCGTATTCGCTTCACGGGCGCGCCCGTGACGCTTCCGCGGGAAGTTGTTCCGATGGATCAAGGCGTGCTGCTGCGCTTTGATGTCGCGCTTGATCCCGTACGTGCGCGTGATCCCGCCAATTATTCAATCCAGACCTGGGATTACCAACGTACTTACAAGTATGGCTCACCTCAATATAAGGCCGACGGCACGCCTGGACAGGATGCGTGGACGGCAAGCGCGGCCTACCTTTCTGAGGATGGATGTAGCGTGTTTGTGGCCGTGCCTGGGATGAAACCGGTGATGCAACTGCGCGTGGGATGGTCGCTCGCCACCGCGACCGGAGCGCTCTTTGCGGAAAACGCTTATACTACGCCTTACGCGCTCGCGCATTTTGATCCCAAGTCTGAGGGCTTTGGTCAAATTATGGTCGACCTTAAGCCTCGTGCCCCCGTCGCTGCAGCGCTGGAACTCATCAGCGCCGATGAAGGTCAACGCCTCGCGCAACTTTTCGGCTGCGTCGCTTGTCATGCCGCCGAGGATAAAGTGGTCGATAAATCTGGGCCTACTTGGCGCGGACTTTTTAGGCGTAGTCGTCCGGTGTTTGTTGCAGGAAAATCCAGGGAGATTACCGTCGATGAAGCTTATTTGCGCGAATCGATACTTCAACCTGCGGCAAAAATTGCGGCGGGTTTTGAGAAAGGTGAATACGCGATGCCGAGTTACGCCGGAATATTATCCGAGGCGCAGGTCGAGTCGTTGATTCTTTTTATCAAGACCCTGCGCTAGCCTTTGCAGAGGTCTTTGCTCCTTTGAGAGCTGAGCTGGAAATTTACAAGCCCGCGCCGTCGAGAAGGTTGCCGGCTCCGCAGACTTCACGATAGAATCTGAGATAATTTTCGACGATGATAGGCGCAGAAAATTTTTCGCGCGCGCGGATTTGTGCGGCGGTTCCGAGACGGGCGCGGCGTGCGTGGTCGGCTAGGAGCGCGGTGGCGGCGGCGGCGAGCGCGCTCGGATCTCCCTCGGGTGTCAGTAAGCCGGACTCGCCATCTGCAATGACTTCAGGGATGCCGCCCACAGCGGTCGAAACGCTCGGGCACGCGAATGCCATGGCCTCGAGGATACTCAGACAAAAACTTTCGCTCTCTGAGGCGAAGAGGCCGAGATCGATTGCTTGGAGGTAATCTTCAATGGCGGTGATATTCTCGCGGACGATCACGCGATCGGTAAGGCCGAGACGCACTACGTCGTTCTGAAAGGCGTTGAAATCGCCGCCCGCAAGTATGAGCAATTTACTGGTGCGAGGTTCGATCTGGGCGAAGGCTTCGAGGACGAGATCGACGCGTTTTACGGGTCGGAGATTCGACGAGTGGAACAGCAAAAACTGGTCATCGGTGACGCCCAGTTCGCGGCGGACGGCGGCGCGGGTGCGGGAGGGCGAGCGGGGTGTGAAGAAATTATAGATGACCTCGATCGGGCGTTTGACGCCGATGAGCCGTTGTGTTTCCGCGCGCAGAAATGCCGAGACCGTGGTCACACCGTCGGCTGATTCTAGGGCATGGTGAATAGCAGGTCCGTAGCCGGCGTCGCGGCCGAGTAGGGTGGTGTCGGTGCCGTGGAGTGTGGTAACAACTTTGGGGCGCCGATGCTCAGGGAGCATGTCGCGTGCGAGTAGCGCGGCGGTTGCGTGCGGTACGGCGTAATGCGCGTGGATGAGATCGAGTCCGTGGTCACGGGAAACTTCGGCTAGTTTCACAGAAAGCGGCAGCGTATAATCGGGATATTTGAAGAGCCCGTAGCTGTTGATCTCGACGGGATGGAAGCGGATCCTCTTAGTATCGATGGGCAGGCGAAATGGGCGCTCGTAACTGATGAAGTGAATCTCGTGGCCACGGGCGGCGAGTTCTTCCCCGAGGGTCGTGGCGAGGATGCCACTGCCGCCTACGCTGGGGTAGCAGGTGATGCCGATTTTGAGTGGGACGAAATCGGCCATGACTTTTTAGAAGCGGCGCGCGGTGTGACTGAGCGCAGTGAGGGAGTTAACGATGAGTGGATCTGCGGGCCAGAGTGGGATAGCATGGGCGACGCCGGCACATAGGCCGTGGAGGCGCGCTCGGGTTAGCTGGAGTTCGACGTAGTCTCGCGTGGCGCCTTGAGAGGCGTGGGCGGCCATGGCGGCGGTCCAAGCGGAAACGACGCTTGATACGTCAACAAGCACAGGCGACGTGGCGACCGCTTCGGCGTCGGAGGTGATCGCGTAGTGTAGGAGTGTATTAATCGCGTGCGCGGGCTTAGTGCGTAATTCGGTGAGGCCACCGTAACGGGCGAGGCGCGCGGCGTTGCGGACGATTTTCCCAAGTACGGCGTGATCGGGGTGTTGGTTTTCGTTTACGGTGGGGGCGAGGACTAAGCTCGGCCGGACCTGTCGAATGATAGCGGCGATGGTGAGCGAGTGCGCGAGCGACGGAACAAAGTGGGCATCGCCGCCTAGGTCGATGAACTCGAGAGTGGCACCTAGTAGCGCGGCGGCTTTCTCCGCCTCGGCGGTGCGTTGGGCGGGGGTTCCATTGGTGCCTGCTTCCCCGCGGGAGCAGACCACAAAATGTACGGGACGACCGGCGACGGTTTCGAGTGCAACGATTCCGCCGGCTCCGAATTCGATGTCGTCTGGGTGTGCGCCGAAGGCTAGAAGAGGCGGTAGTGTGGATTCAGCAGAGTGCACGATGATAAGCTGAGTTGTTTTAACCGTGGAAGTCGATGTAACGCGTTCGCTGCTTCAATTCCGGCTCACAAATTTATAGTCAAATTTTGTCGACTAAAGGTGCGTGAGTGGGTGTGGGTCATTCGGCGTAGGCTTCGTCGGAGCGGTCGATCATGTCGCGGGTAACGAAGGTGATTTCGGGGGCCTCTGAGGGGTTGAGGTAGGCTTGTTCACCGGCGCCAGCAATATAGTGCGTGCAGTGAATTGCGGATTGCATCCAACGTAAGCGGCTATCGCGTGAGGGGCTGATCTGTGTGGTGTCAAAGGGCTTGGCGGGTAGCGTGATGAACGAGTTGCCGCCTTCGTGTAGTTGGAGTGTGCCTTCGCTGGTGTGACGGGCGCGAACGATTTCGCCTTCGTGGGGCACATCGACGAAAAAATCAGTGATCGGGCAGGCGGCGCGGCGGAAGGAGGGATCGCTAGAGCGAACGATGCTGATGCCATCTAGCAGGTTCATCGCGCGATACATCTCGAGGCAGAACTCGGCGACGGTGTCAGCGGCGACGACTTTGAAGGCGTCGACGCGGTGGGACGCGACGTAGGCAGGAAGTTGGCGGGCGGTCTGGTCGCGCCAGCCGGCGGGAATTTTTTTCGCGTAAAGAGGAGAGAACTTGCGCTGGGTCTTGTTGATAAAGGTGAAGTTGAAGCTTAGAGGCTCATTGGTTTTGCGGTGGCGCAGGGTGGTCTGTGTCTCACGTGGATCATGGTCGCTGTCGTGGTAAAAAAAGACGATTTCGCCCCCAATCTCGGCTTGGAGTTTTCGCGCGGTTGCGACTTTTGCGTATAAAAAGCGCCGTGGAAAGAAGCCGCAGGGTTGTTGGCCGAAGCAAATGACAGGTGCGCTCATGTTCGGTTATGGCGCGGGGGAGAGTAGCAGGGCACGGTGAAAAAAGGGTATAGAGAATAGGCTAAGGGCAATCGTTTCGATTGGGACTTAGGCGTAGCGGGCTAGGGCTGGGCCGGTGAGCCTACATATAGTCCACTCGGTTTTTCGTTCGGCTCCGAGAGCCTCGTAGAAGTCGATGGCGGGTTGGTTCCAGTCAAGGACTGACCATTCCATGCGTCCACAGTCTAGTTGGTTAGCGAGTTTGGCGAGGTGGAGGAGGAGAGCTTTACCGAGGCCTTGGCCGCGAAATTCAGGGCTGACGAATAGATCTTCGAGGTAGAGGCCGGGTTTGGCGAGGAAGGTGGAGTAGTTGAAAAAATATAGGGCAAAACCGGCGGGTACGCCGGTTTCGGCGAAAGCAAGGATGCAGGCGGCAGCGGGGCGCGACCTGGAATCAACGGGAAAGAGTGTGGCGCGCAGGGTGTCCACAGTGGCGATGACTTCGTGGGAAAGTTTTTCGTAGTCGGCCAGGCCCCGGATAAAATCCAATATTACGGGGACGTCGGCAGCGGTGGCGGAACGAATCGTGGCTGGCATAAGCTATGGGCTAAGGTGAAATCAGAAGCTTCACAAGAGAAAGGGCCTAAAGCGCAGGGCTCGTCGTCAGTTGCAAGCGTACAGGATTTTGCTAGGCTCGTGCGATGAAATGGATCGTACGCGGTTGGGCATTTATAATGTTGGGTCTAACGACCTGCCTGGCGGAGAACCGGACGTTGCCGGCGAGCAAGCCAGCGGTGAAGGCGGAGATCGTGGCTTCGGTCGAGGGGCAGTTAGCGGCTTTTCGTGACGGCAAAATAGAGAGGGCGTATGCGTATGCCTCAACCGTTTTACAAATGCAGACGCCAATCCGCCGATTTGTGCAGCTAGTCAGACAGGGTTACCCGGAAATTTGGTCAAACGCGCGGGTGGAATTTGGACTGGTGCGCGATGATGGGCGGCGGGCGACGGTTACAGCTCGGGTGTTTGCGCACGATAGTTCGAGCGCCATGTACGATTACGTTTTAGTGAAGGAAGATGAATTTTGGCGTATCGCTGGCGTGCTGCGACACGATGCAAAGGGTGAGACGAGAGTGTGACGGCGCGTTTTATGCGGGCTGTGTCTGAAAAAATCGCATAGAACTTAGTTGGCCCATTAAGCGCTCAGGGGCAGATCTCTTAGGTGAGATGCAAGGTAGCGTCGTTCGATGAAATTACTCCAGCGCCTGGAAGGACAGATTTAATTCCAGATGATACTCCATCGTGTTGGCATCGATGGTATGTGGCCGATGGGCTGTAAGGCTCCGCAGATGTGGGCTTTGGCTGTGAGTATGTCGGCCATGGATAAAATTACACGTTGGCTCCGGCGGCGCGGAGGCGTTGGATTTTATAATTATGGTAGGCTAGACGGGCTAAGTCGGCGGAGAATACTATGCCGAAGACGGCGAGTAGGACCCACGTTAGTTGCGGGGGGAATTTGAAGGCGCGACGCAAGAGGAGCGCGGCGATGCAGCATACTAGGAAAAAAAAGAAGTGACCGAGGACAACGCGGCGGGCGCGGCGATGAGCCTCGACAGCGGTCGCAAGGGTTCCTGCGGCGGGCGGGCCTGAGTGGGAAGCTGGCTTCACTAGATTGACGCGAAGAGTACGCGATGGGTTATGTAGACGAGGATCGCGGGGGTGTCAAAGGCGCGATCTTGGGTTAGCTGAAAGACGAGGCTATACATGACGCACATGCCCTCTTTTGAGGTCAGCTTCCATTATCTTGCAGATACCTTCGGATTTGTTTTCCGAAGTAGTTTGGCCTCAGGCCCGACGGGAGTATAGATGCGTCGATGTTGCTTCATTTGTAGCAGACTTTGATCGAGAGCGAGGTGAACAGTCTAACAGTTTTTCAGTTTCATCACAGTGCGTTACATGAGGATGCGATGGGCGGCGTGTAGGTGCCAAGGTTGAAGGCGGTACTGGGTTTCGTGGGCACCAAGTGCTCGCGCAGAGTCTGCGATAGACGCAGCCGCGCAAGTTTGGATGTAGTGGTTGTGTTACCGATTAGGCGCGCTTGCAGACCTTTACGGCAGTACTGATAGGCATAGTTACATCTCCGTGGTTGCAAAGCGGGCTTTTTAAGAGAGGTTGAGCTTTTTAATTCGTCTAATATGTTCAGAAAATTCCTCGCGAAATTGCGCGAAAAATTCGCCCCGGCTAAATCTGCTTCTTCATCTGCTGCGCCGGTACCTGCTCGATCAGGTGCGCGTGAGCAAGATAGCCGCCGACGCGGAGGCGAGACTGCTCATCGCGGTGAGGGCCAAAATTACGGCGGACAAGGACGCGGTTCCGGCCAGGGACGATCCAGCCGTGGCGGAGTTGATTCGCGGCGGGATTTTCAGCCCCGCGGGGTCGAACGGGGCGGTCGTAGCGGTGGACGTAGTGAAGGCCGCCGTGAAGAGTTTCGTGGTGATGGCCGGGCACCGCGCGAGCGCCCGACAATCGATAAAAACTACGATCATCCGCGTGCGACATCACTCAAATCTGTGGTGCCGGTTAATGTTCCCAAGATGGATACGGCTTTCAGTAAGTTGGGTTTGTCTGATGCGCTCGCTTTTGGCGTCCAGGAAATGGGTTATATCGAGCCCACGCCGATCCAAGCGCAGGCTATACCCGTCGTGCTCGCCGGTCGCGATTTAATTGGCTCTGCGCAGACAGGTACGGGCAAGACTGCGGCCTTTGCGCTACCGATTATCCAAAAACTCGGCACGCACGGTAAATTACGTTGTTTGATTCTCGAGCCTACCCGCGAGCTGGCTTTGCAAGTCGAAGAAGCGTTTCAGAAATTTTCTAAATTCACTGACTTACGTGTGACGATTGTCTATGGCGGCGTCGGCTACGGGAAACAATTAGAGGATCTCCGTGCGGGCATCGATATTTTGGCGGCGACGCCGGGGCGTTTACTCGACCATATGGAGCAGGGTAACGTTTCGCTCAAGGACGTCGACATCCTCGTGCTCGACGAGGTTGATCGTATGTTAGACATGGGCTTTTTGCCCGACGTTAAACGCATCGTGCAAAAAACGCCGAACACGCGTCAGACGCTTTTTTTTACGGCCACCGTGCCGCCCGAAATCGCGTCTCTGGCCAGTTGGGCTTTAAAAGATCCTGCGCGAGTTGAGATCGGGCGACAACGCTCGGTTGCAGAGACGATCGCCCACGCATTTTACCCTGTGGTAGCTTCGCAGAAATTTGAACTCTTGCAGCTCCTATTAGATCAGACCGATTTTAAAAGCGTCATCATTTTCGCGCGCACGCGCATGGGTTCCGACCGCATCGCGGACCGCCTTCAGCGCAAGGGTCACACGGTCGGCGTGCTCCATTCGGACCGTAGCCAGCGCGAGCGCATCGAGGCGCTCGAAGGGTTCAAATCGGGAAAATACGAAGTTCTCGTCGCGACCGACATCGCTGCACGTGGCTTGGATATCGCCGGCGTCTCGCACGTGATCAATTACGATGTTCCCGAAAATGCAGAGGATTACGTGCACCGGATCGGCCGCACGGGCCGCGCGCAGGCCAGTGGTGATGCGTTCACCCTCGTCACTGAAGAAGATGTGCGCGACGCGCGTAGCATCGAGCGCTTCACCGGCATGGCGATCGAGCGAAAGAAAATCGAAGGCTTTCCTTACATTTACTCGGCTTTGTTCGATGAAAAAGCGCAGGCAGAAGTCGCGGCGGCGGCGGCCAAACCGGTCAGCCGTCTGCACCGCGGAATGCGGCGCTAAGACCCGAAGCAATCTCAAGGCCGGCATAGTCCGGCCTTTTTTGTATCTAGGCTAACTCACGCCCCGGATTGCGATTGATTCATATTCCTGAATAAGTATATGAATCGAACGTGGAACTGATTAAGATATACGAATGCTTGTGTGATCAGACGCGGCTGCGGCTGCTCAATGTACTGAAGCAAGGTCCAGTGTGTGTGTGTCACTTTCAAACGGTGCTCGACGAACCGCAGGTGAAAATTTCCAAGCACTTGGCGTATCTGCGAAAACGCGGGCTGGTGAAAGGGGAGCGTCAGGGTAATTGGGTGATCTATTCCTTACCCGTAAGGCCCTCGCGGGAGTTGGTGGCTAATTTGGCGTGTTTACAGGACTGTTTAAGTACGCACTCAGTTTTTAAACGTGATTTAGCGCGGTTGAAGAAAATTGAAGCGTCGTGTGCCAGGGTGCGTCTAGGTGAGCTCGAGAAAGCCCCGAGGCAATATCGTTGCGGCTGTTAGCTAGCGCCAAACCAGGACTTTTCCAAATGAAGCAAACGAAAATTGGCATCAACGGGTTCGGGCGAATCGGGCGGCTGACGCTGCGGGCGGCTTGGGCTTGGCCGGAGTTTGATTGGGGGTTGATCAATGATCCGAAAGGAGGCGCGGAGTGCGCGGCGCATTTGCTCATGTTCGATTCTGTGCAGGGCCGCTGGGCGCACGAAGCAAGGGGTGCTGGAGATGCCATTCATGTCGACGGTCGGAGCATCGTTTTTTCTGATAGGAGCAAGCCTGGTGAAGTGGACTGGGCCGCGCACGGCGTGGAGATTGTGCTGGAGTGCAGCGGAAAGTTTCGCACCCCTTCGGATCTTGCGGTGTATTTTGAGCGTGGAGTGAAAAAGGTGATTGTGGCGGCGCCGGTAAAAGGCGACGCGCTCAATATCGTGATGGGGGTGAACGACGGAATGTATGATCCGGCGAAGCATCGGTTAATCACCAACGCTTCTTGCACGACCAACTGTCTCGCACCGATCGTGAAAGTGATGCATGAGGGAATCGGCATAGAGCACGGGGCGATCACGACCCTGCACGATGTGACTAATACCCAGACTTTGGTAGATGCGCCGCACAAGGACTTGCGGCGCGCGCGCGCCGCAGGAATGTCGCTCATACCGACGACCACCGGAAGCGCGACCGCTATTGGGATGATCTACCCCGAGTTACTCGGTAAGTTGAACGGTCATGCGGTGAGGGTGCCGTTGCTCACAGGTTCACTGACGGATTGTGTATTTGAAATGAAGCGCGACACGACGGTGGAAGAAGTGAACCGTTTGCTGAAGGCGGCGAGCGAGAGTGGGCCGCTTAAAGGTATCCTGGGTTACGAAGAGCGACCCTTGGTCTCGGTGGATTATAAGGGCTGTCCACTGTCTGCGACCGTTGATGCGCTTTCGACGATGGTCGTAAACAAACGGATGGTGAAAATCTACGCTTGGTATGACAACGAGTGGGGTTACTCGAACCGGATGGCTGAACTTATGCGCAAGGTGGCGAGGGCCCTTTAAAATAACGGGTGTTCTCGAGGGGCGCCCCCAACGCGTAATATGAATCTGCGGAATTACATCGTCGTCACGGCGGCTTACTGGGGGTTCACGCTCACGGACGGGGCGCTGCGTATGCTCGTTCTACTGCACTTTGCGCAGCAGGGCTACAGTGCGGTGCGCCTAGCGACCCTTTTTTTATTCTATGAATTTTTTGGCATCGTCACGAATCTTTTTGGCGGATGGCTGGCTAGTAGAGTGGGGCTGCGGGTGACGTTGCTCGCGGGCTTGGGCTTGCAGGTGGTGGCGTTGGGGATGCTCGCCGAACTTAACTCGTCTTGGACAGCGGGGCTCGCGCTCGGTTACGTGATGGCGGCGCAGGCGCTCTCCGGAATCGCAAAAGATCTCACAAAAATGAGCTCGAAGAGTGCAATCAAGGTGTTGGTTTCAGAGCGTGAAGCAGTGCGCGGGGCGCTGTTCCGGTGGGTCGCGATATTGACGGGTTCGAAGAACGCGCTGAAGGGCGTGGGGTTTTTTCTTGGCGGGATTCTTCTGAGCTTAGTGGGATTTACAGGGGCGCTGTGGATGATGGCGGCTGGTCTCTTGGTGACTTTGATGGGGGCGTGGGTGGTGTTGCCAGCTGCGATGGGCAAGGCAAAGCAGAAGGCGGGGTGGCGGGACTTGTTTGCGAAAAGCAAACCCGTTAACGTTCTCTCGGCTGCTCGTTTTTTCTTATTTGGGGCACGCGATACCTGGTTTGTGGTGGGTGTGCCGGTTTTTCTAAGCGCTTCGCTTGGCTGGAGCGGGTCGCGGGTGGGGGCATTTATGGCGAGTTGGGTGATTGGCTATGGGGTGGTGCAGTCGCTCGCGCCCGCGGTGTTGCGCGGGCGTGAGCCGACGGGCAGGGTGGCAGCGGGGCTCGCCTTTGTGCTCGCAGCGGTGGCGGCGTGTATACCGCTATTGCTTGACGCGGGAGTGGCGGCGGGACCTGTGATCGTGGGTGGGCTGGGGGTGTTTGGGGCGGTATTTGCAATCAACTCAGCGGTCCATTCCTATTTAATTTTGGATTACACCGACGGAGACAAGGTCGCGTTGAACGTAGGATTTTACTACATGGCCAACGCGGGTGGACGGCTAATGGGCTGCTTGTTGTCCGGGGTGCTGTTTCAGCTGGGCGGGCTTGCGGTGTGCCTGTGGGGGACGTTTGTTTTTGCGTTGGCAGCGGGGGTGATCGCATTGGGGCTACCGCGGGTGGCGAAACCCCCTGGAAAATTCGCGGCCTCTGCCGCGTCGGCGGACGGCAGTGGGGAATAATTTGGAATTGGCGATCACGCGGACTCTGGTGGTGGCGCTTTGGGCTGACTTCCGGCGCGGCGTTTGCGGTACCGATGGGAGCGGTGGTGGAAGTTGAGGGTTGAAAGTTGAGGAGGGGGTGCGAGCGTCGGATTTTACGCATGCACCTAGACATTCCTGTGGGCGATTTCGCCGGCTACATCTTTGATTTGGACGGGACGTTGATCGACTCGATGCCGATCCACTATGTCGCCTGGGATGCAGCGATGCGCCAGGCAGGGTTGGCAGAGCCCTTGAGTGAGGATTTATTTTACTCGCTCGGGGGCGTGCCGACGCGGCGCGTGGCGGAACTGATCGGGCAACATTACGGACTAAAAGTGGATGTGGAGCAGGTTTTTCACGCGAAGGAGGCGTTTTTCGTGGAGAAACTAGCGGCAGTGAAAGTGATCGAACCCGTGGCTGCGGTGGCGCGGCGGGTGGCGTTGACGCGACCGGTGGCGATCGCTTCAGGCGGGCCGCGCGATGTGGTGGTGCGATCTTTAGAGGTGAGCGGGTTGAAGCCGCTGTTTCCGGTGGTGGTGTCGGCGGATGATGTGGTGCACGGGAAGCCGTCGCCGGACATGTTTTTGTTGGCGGCGCAGCTCATGGGAGTGTCGCCGGAGCGGTGTCTTGTGTTTGAAGATGCGGAGCCAGGGATGCGTGCGGCGGAGGCGGCTGGCATGGCTTGGGTGCGGGTGAAGAGTCGTCGTTGTTAAAGGGAATTCGGATGGGGCGTGATTTGAGGCTTTCGTGGCGGTGGGGGTTTGTGTTCGTGTGGCGGGATGAAACTTGAGGCCTTAGTAAAGTCGTCGGTGCTCACGCAGCCGGTTTATGAACCGGGTAAACCGATCGAGGATGTGGCGCGCGAGCTGGGACTCGATCCAGCAGGGATCATCAAGCTGGCTTCGAACGAGAATCCTTGGGGCCCGTCGCCAAAAGCGATCGCCGCGGCGAAGGTGGCAATGGAGCACAGTGAACTTTATCCGGATGGTGGATGTTTCGCGCTGCGGCAAAAATTAGCGTTCACGCACGGGCTCGGCGCGGATCAGTACGTGATCGGCAATGGATCGAACGAGATTATCGAGTTGCTCGGGCATGTATTTTTGGGCGCGGGCGACGAAGTGGTTTTCGGTGGGCCGGCGTTTGTCGTTTATAAACTAGTTACGTTGCTTTTTGGCGCGAAGGTAGTGCAGGTCCCATTGAAGCAATGGCGTCATGACCTCGACGCGATGTCGCGGGCGATCACCCCGCGCACGAAATTGATATTTGTGGCGAGTCCGAACAATCCGACGGGCACGGCTAACGACGCGGCGGAGTTGACGGCGTGGGCGCGTGCTTTGCCAGATCACGTGGTCGTGGTATTTGATGAGGCTTATGCGGAGTATCTCGCGCCAGGTACGGCGATGGACTTGCGGCCTTTGATTGCAGAGGGTCGGAAGGTGATTGGGCTGCGGACGTTTTCCAAAATATACGGGCTGGCCTCCCTGCGCATCGGTTATGGTTATGCGGGAGCCGAATTGGCGGGTTTATTGAACCGTGTACGGCAGCCGTTTAACGTAAATGCCATTGCGCAAGCGGCGGCTTTGGGGGCACTGGATGATCGTGAGTTTGCCGAAACGTGCGCACGTGAGAATCGGGCGGGGCTGGTCCAGATTGAAGCAGGCTTGCGTGCGCTCGGTTTGGAGTGGGTGCCGAGCGTGGCCAATTTCATGTTAGTAAAAGTGGGAGACGGCGCACGGGTGTTTACGGCTTTGCAGGCGCGCGGTGTGATCGTGCGGCCGGTTAAAGTTTATGGTTTGCCGGAGTGGGTGCGTGTGACCGTCGGTACGCCCGCGCAAAATGAGCGATTTTTAGCTGAATTGGCGAGGGTACTGTGACTTCGCCCTGCCGGGACCCTATAATTCCCTAAATAACCCCTAAATCCTTCGCGGCCTGGCGAGATTTTGCTGGCGGTTTAAACGGCGGCAGCGCGACGCAATCGATCATTAATGGCCTCGGCCGGTCCTTGTCCGCAGGCGTATTCGGCGTGAAGGCGGCGATAACCCGCGGTATCGAGCGCACGCAATTGCGCAAAAAGTCGGCGGGCGGCGCCGTGCAAATTTCCGCGGGCATCGAGCCAGAAAATATTTTTGGCCGTCCGACCAGCGGGCTTGGCGATATGCAAAAAAGCCTCGTTCGGTCCGCTCTTGGCGATGAGCGCAGGTGTTATATGGGCATGTAAGACTAGTGACGTCCGCGGGCTGTAATGTCGCGTGAGCAAGCCGGGAGCGACTTGGGCCTGAGTGGGCGCGGCGGTTTTGGGACGGCGCCAGGCGACGGGTCGACCGAGGGCAGCAGCGAGCGCTTTGCGAGAGATCGCACCAGGCCGCAAGAGCCGCGGGCGGGCGGGATTACGCAGATCGATAATCGTCGACTCGAGTCCGATGTCGGCGGGACCGCCGTCGAGAATGGAGTTGATTTTGGAGCCGAGGCTGGCGCGGACGTGTTCGGCTGTGGTTGGGCTGATGTAGCCGAAGGGATTCGCGCTCGGAGCGGCGAGCGGGCGACCGCTCAGCTGGATCAGGCGGCGAAAAAGCCTGTGCGCGGGCATTCGCACGGCCACGCTCGGCAAGCCCGCGGAAACGATGGCGGGCACGACGGGTTTTTTGGGTAAAATGAGGGTGAGCGGGCCCGGCCAGAATTTCTTGGCGAGGCGGAGCGCGGCGGCGTTGGGTACGGCGATGGCGTCGAGCTCGGACAAAGAGGCGATGTGAACGATCAGCGGATCGGTGGTGGGACGGCCTTTGGCGGTAAAAATCTTTTGGCAGGCGCGGGGATTTAGCGCATCGGCGGCGAGGCCATAGACGGTTTCGGTCGGGACCCCTACGATGTCACCGTCTTGCAGGCAACGCGCGAGGTAGCTCAGATTGCGTGGGGTGCCACGGAAAATGCGGGCTGTGGGCTTTCGCGGCATGACATGAAAAAGGCCGGAGTGATTTACTCCGGCCTGTAAAAGGGATCTCGGTCGTCGCTTATTTGGCGAGCAACATGTTGCGCGAGTGCTTGATCGTGCGGGTGATGGCACGCTGGTGCTTCGCGGAGAGGTGGGTGTATTTGCGTGGGAGGATCTTGCCGGTATCGGTCACGAAATTCTTCATCACTTCCGGAGTGGTGAACGGGATCTGATCCGGGGAGAGGGTCTGCGTGGTGGTTTCGGTGGTGCTCATGGCTTTAAATTGGATTGGAGAACGTTGACGGGCTCAGGTTATTGTCAATGGCACATTTTTAGATGGAAACGGAGCTGATTTGCGGGGAATTTACCGCTGCGCAGCGGTCCCCGTAGCTCAAATGGATAGAGCAAGCGTTTCCTAAACGCTGGATTCCGGTTCAATTCCGGACGGGGGCACCAGCGTTTGCGTCCACCGTTAGGGCTAGGGGGTGTAGGCGTCGCGTAGGACCTGGAAGGTGTGGCGGACCTTAATCGGCGAACCTAGGCGTTCGAGGTGCGCGGCAAGTTGCGTGAGGCAACCGATGTTGCCGCTGGCGACGACGGTCGCGCCGCTGGCGATCACGGCTCGAGCTTTTTTCTCGCCGAGGGCGGCGGCAATCTCGGGTTGGTCAAGGTTGTAGGTGCCGGCGCTACCGCAACAAATGTGAGCATCGGTCAGCTCAATGATTTCGACGCCAGGGATGGCGCGAAGCAGCGAGCGCGGTTCTGCGCGCACGCCCTGGGCATTGGCGAGGTGACAGGCGTCGTGGTAAGCGATGCGATGGGGTACAGGCGCGGTGGGCGGCGGCGTGCGAAGGCCGAGGCGCGTGAGGAAAACACTCACGTCCATCACCCGGTGGCGGAACGCTTCGGCGCGTGCCTCATCGGGCGTACCGCGCAGGATAAGATGATACTCGTGAAGCGCGGAGCCACAACCGGCGGCATTGGTGAGGATCGCGTCGACGTCGGTTGGGAAAGCATCGAGGTTTTTACGGGCAAAAGCTTGGGCGGCGGTGAGGTCGCCGGTGTGCCACGCGAGGCCACCGCAACAGCCTTGGGCGGCGGGGATGACGACTTCGACGCCTTGCTGTGCGAGCACGGCGAGGGTCGCGGTGTTGATATCGGGCGCGAGGACTTGTTGTGCGCAGCCTGTTAGGA
The DNA here is from genome assembly GCA_947458705.1 of Opitutia bacterium. Lineage (GTDB taxonomy): Bacteria > Verrucomicrobiota > Verrucomicrobiia > Opitutales > Opitutaceae > Tous-C4FEB. Next base: position 16,614 of record CANHAH010000041.1, read on the forward strand.
GTGCGACGCGCGCCCGCCGTTCGCCGATCGCGGGAGTGATGTGCGTCCAAGAGGCGGCGGGCGGCAGGTGCGCAGGCACGAGGTCGATCATCGGGCGCAATGCGGCGGGCACGAGCGGACGCAGAAGTTTGCCGAGCCGACCCGCGGCAGCTGCAAGGCGGAAACGGCCTGGAAACGGGATCGTTTGCGCAGCGAGAAAGCGGCGTAATTTTTCGGCCAAGGTGCGTTTAAACTTCGTCTGGGCGACAGCGCGGAATGGGCTGATCAGGTCGCGGTATGGCACGCCGCTGGGGCAAGCCGGTTCGCAGGCGAGGCAACCGAGGCAACGATCCACGTGCGGCTGCGCGGCAGTCCAGGGGAGTTTTTCCTCTAGGACTTGTTTCATGAGAACAATGCGACCGCGCGGGCTGTCCATTTCTTGGCCGAGCTCGGAATACGTCGGGCAGGCGGCGAGGCAGAAACCGCAATGCACGCAGGCTTCGACCGCGTGGGCCATCGTGCCGGTGAGCGGGCCGTGCTTATCTTTGGCGATGGTGTGGAGCATCAGGCGGCGAGGGACGGAAAACGGTTTTGTGGATCGAGCGCAGTTTTCACGGCGGCGACGATCGCTGGTGCGGCGGGGGCGTCGAGCCAAAGCGGGCCGGGGCCGCGGAGCGTAAGCGCAGGTAGACCAAGACTGACGATAGGCGCGGGGAGCGAGACGAGCGCGGCGTTGCCACCGGCGGTGACATGGAGTTTGCCGGCGTGGTTACGCACGTTGGCAGCGAGTGCGGGCAGTTGCGACGGCGTGAGCGCGAGCTTAAGCAACGGACCGTCGGAGAAGGTCCAACGCAGTTCGCGCAGATCGGCCCACAACGCATCGGCGCTCGCCGCGGATAGGATTTCTCCGGGGAAACGCGTTAAAATTTCCGTGGCCAGTAACGGCAGCGCAGCAGCGGGGCCGGCGAGACGGAGGGCGATGGCGTCGGCGGTGGGTAGAAAATCAAGCGCATCAATTTCCCAGCGCGCGCCAGCGGCGGCGGTGAGAATTTGGGTTGCGACGTTGGCGTCTGCGACGGGCAAGCGCATAGTGAGCGTAGCCGCGGGACTTGGGAAAACTTTGAACGTGAGTTCACCGAAGACGCCGAAGCGGCCGAGGCTACCGACGAGAAATTTTGGGACGTCGAAACCGGCGGCGTTTTTTACAACCTTGCCTCCGAGGCGCAAGAGACGACCGGTGCCGTCGACAAAACGCACACCAAGGATGAAATCACGTAGTCCGCCGAAACGGAAACGCCCTGGGCCGCTAAGGCCGGCGGCGAGCGTACCACCGAGGGTGGCTCCGGCGTCGATTAGGAACGGATCGAAAGGTAGGTATTGGCCGCGGTCTACTAAAGTGGCGGCGATCTCGCGCAGTGGGGTGCCGGCTAGAGCGGTGAAGGTAAATTCGTCGGGCTGGTACTCGGTGATACCGCTCAGACCGAGCGTGGATATAAGTGTAACGTCGGTCGCGATGGCGCAGAGGCGTGACTTGGTGCCCGCGCCGATGGCGAGAACGCGCGGGGCGGAGCGAACGGCGGCGGCGAGCTCGGCGAGGCTGCTGGGCTTGAGCGGGGCGTTCATTCTCGGGATATCAGACCGGCTTTCTCGAGTGGATGTAGGCCGTGTTGCGCGAGCGAGGGGGCGGTTCCGTTGGGAAACATTTTGCCGGGATTAGCGAGGCCGAGCGGATCGAAGGCGTCGCGCAGGCGGTGCAAGCAATCGAGTTCATCGGCGTTGAACATGGTAGCGAGGTAATCACGTTTCTCGAGGCCGACGCCGTGCTCGCCCGTTATTGAGCCACCCATCTCGACGCACATATGGAGAATTTTTCCGGCCAGTACTTCTGCGCGCTCGAGGGCGCCGGGTTCGATGCCGTTATACAGAATGAGCGGATGCAGATTGCCGTCGCCGGCGTGGAAAACGTTGGCGCAGCGGATGCCGGCGGCGCGGGACATCTCGGCAATGCGGCGTAGGGCTTCACCTAGGCGGCGACGAGGGACGACGCCGTCTTGTACGATGAAATCGGGCGAGAGTCGGCCAACGGCGCTGAAGGCGCTCTTCCGGCCTTTCCAAATGGCGGCGCGTTCAGTCGCGTCGCGGGCGGGGCGGGCTTCGACAGGACCGCTGGCGGCGATAAGGGCGTCAAGTTGTGGACGTTGGGCGGCGACGACTTCGCGCGGGCCTTCGAGTTCGACGATGAGGACGGCTTCGCAGCCCGGCGGATATTCGGCGTGCACGGCTGCGCTGGCGGCTTCTAGCGCGAGCGCATCCATGATTTCGATGGCACCGGGTAGCAGGCCGCTGGCTATGATAGCGGAGACTGCGTCACCGGCTTGTTCTAGGGTGCGGTAGCCGGCGAGGACTGTGTGAAACACTTCGGCGCGCGGTAAAAGCTGTAACGTGACCTCAAGCGCAATGCCAAAAAGACCTTCGTTGCCCACGAACAAGCCGCACCAATCAGGTCCGAGCTGTTCCCGGCTTGCGCTGCCAAATTCGACGACTTCGCCGGTGGCGAGGACGGCTTTTAGGCCGAGGACATGGTTAGAGGTCATGCCATATTTCAGGCAATGCGCGCCACCAGAATTGAAAGCGACGTTGCCGCCAATGGTGCAGATGGACTGGCTCGACGGATCGGGCGCATAGTGCAGACCGTAGGCTGCGACGGCGAGGGTGACGGCGGTGTTGATCACGCCGGGTTCAACGACGGCGACGCGTTGGGCTGGATCTATTCGCAGGATGCGGTTGAGGCGGTTGAGCGTGATAACAAGACCGCCGGAGACCGGCGTGGAACCGCCGGAAAGACTGGTGCCACTGCCGCGGGCTACGAAGGGGATTTTTTCTTCATGGCAGAGCCGAACCAGTTTGATAACCTCGGCTTGCGTTTCAGGCACGGCTACGGCCAGCGGCGCGGTGCGGAAGGCCGTGAGGCCGTCGCTTTCATAAGCAGCGAGTTGCGCTGGGCCGGCGAGCACGCGGGTGGGCGGTAGGACCTCGGCGAGTCGCCGCATGAAGCGCACTGGATCGGCGGGGGTAGTAACGATTGAACTCAAGGTAAGATGCGCGGACCGGTACGTTTAGCGGCGGGCGGGGCCGGTGGAACCACGAATGACGAGTTGTGGCTCGATGGTGCGTACCCAGGGCTTCCGGCGGAGCGGTTGGTTGAGTTGGCTCAAGATGAGTTCGGCGGCGGTTTCGGCGGTGGTGCCGACTTGTTGATCCACGCTGGTGAGGCCGGGCGTGGTCATAGCGCAGATATCTTGGTTATTGAAGCCAGTGACGGAAACATCTTGGGGGACGCGCAGGCCGGCAGCTTGAAAACCGTGGAGCGCGCCGACGCCGATCTCATCATTGCGGGCGATATAGGCGGTGGGGTGTTTTTTCTCAGCCGCGAAGATCGCAGCCAGGGCGCGGCCGTACTCAAAATCACTGGTGCGTACGTGAAGGTGATCACGGGAATGCGTGCAGGTATCGAAATCGAGATGGTGGTGCTCGAGCGCGGCATGCACACCATGAAGACGCTCTTGCACGGTGCGTGCAGTGCCGCCGAGGGCGAGTAATCCGAAGCTTTTGTGGCCGAGGCTAACGAGGTGATCGATCACGGCGACCATACCCAAGGCTCGGTCGAGGGAGACGGTATTGGCTCCTTCGATGCCGGCGTGGTCGATGATAAGATGCGGGGTGCCGTGGGCGTTGAGTTCGGTGAGGCGTTGGGCGATTTCTTCGGGTATGAAATGTCCGATAAATACCACGGCGTCGACGCGCATGGAGAGAAAATGGCGTACGACGCGGCGGCTTTCGCCGGGGTCGAGCACTTCAATTAGAGAAGCGTAATTGCGTTCGCGTAGGAGGCGCTGGAGGGCGGCAAGTTTGCGGACGGCGGGTGGCGTGAGTAGATCCTCCATGCAAATGCCGATGGTGGCAGTGCGTTTGCCTTTCAGGTGGAGCGCGTAGGCGTTAGGCGTGAAGCCGGTGGCTTCCATCGCGGCTTGAACGCGCTCGATGGTTTTAGCTTTGAGTCCAGGTTGGCCGTTGAGTACGCGGGAAACGGTCGTACGCGCCAGGCCTACGTGACGGGCAAAATCCGCCGTAGATCGGATTTGCGGCAGCGGGGTGGAAGGGGACGCTTTGCTCACGGTGGATTCGATCCGAAAGATTTCCGCTCGTGCTCGGCGGTGTCAATGGCCGGTCTGAAACCGACCATCGTTTAGGGGGTGATTTCCCTCTCCTAAAGTTAAGCAATATTTACTTTCTCGAGTCGCGGCGCGAGTACGTGGATTAGGCCGAGCGCCAGCAGGTATGCGACCGAAGCGAAAATAAATAAAGGCCAATAGCCAAATGCGGCGATGATGCTACCCGCAAAGTATGCGAGCAGAGCGCCACCGAGCGCGCCCATCATGCCGCCAAATCCGGTGACGCTCCCGACCGCCCGACGGGGAAACATATCTGATACGGTCGTGAATAAATTAGCGCTCCATCCTTGGTGGGCGGCGGTGGCCAATGAGATCAGGGCGATCGCCAGCACGATACTCGAGGTCTGCGAGGCTATAAATATTGGCACCACGCACAGCGCGCAGATCAACATGGTGGTTTTCCGGGCACGGTTAACCGACCAACCCAGGCCGATGAAACGCGTAGCCAACCAACCAAAGAAAATGCTTCCGCCATCGGAAACCAAGTAGATGATAATAAATGGTATACCTACCGTTTTTAGATCCAGCTTAGTTTCCAGCGCAGCGTTATCGTTGAAGAAACTTGGCAGCCAGGTTAGGTAAAACCACCAGACCGCGTCGGTTAAAAATTTACCCAAGGCAAAGGCCCAGAGCGCGGGGTAGGGTAGGAGTTGCCGCCATTTTACAGGCTGGTTACTCTCAGATTCCACTTCGCCATCCGAACGTATATGGGCGAGCTCTGCAGCTCCAAGTTTGGGGTGTTCCTCGGGCCGCCGATAAATCGCAAGCCATAACACTAACACGATGAATCCCAATGCTCCTGTTACTATGAAACTCGTGCGCCAACCATATTGGGCGATGATCCATGGAACCGCGATCGCTGTGATTATGATTCCGACGTTGGCTCCCGCATTAAATAATCCCGTTGCGAAACTGCGCTCTTTGCGGGGGAACCACTCGGCGACAGTCTTGATGGCTGAAGGGAAGTTTCCCGCCTCGCCGATGCCTAGGAGAAATCTGGACCAAGACATCCCGCTGACGGTATTCACAAATCCATGTCCGATGCCTGCTAAACTCCATAGTCCGATACTTACCCCATAGCCTCGGCGTGTGCCGATACGATCTATCATCCAGCCTGCCAGTAGAAAACCCAATGCGTAAGCTAATTTAAATGCGGCGTCCACCTTGCCCATTAATTCTTTATAGTGCGCCATATCGCTTGGGCTTAGTGGCGCATCCGCCGGCAGACCCAACATCTGATGCCTAAAAGCCCCGTCGAGCATCGTAAAGGACAGTACGTTGCGATCGATGTAATTGACCGTGGTTGCGGCAAAAAGGATCGCACAAATCAACCAACGATAGCGGCCGATCACAGGAGTCGCGTTACTACTTAGGGGTTGTGCCATAATTATTTCAAATTCAACCCAACGCTTGAGTAAAGTCATTTGAAAAATGCGGACACGTGTCCCTTGAATCTTGACTTTTTTCTCCCTGCTTTGTGGGCTTTTACCTCGCGACACATTTTCAAGTCCTCGCTTCAGCACGCCCCCTCATTCCTGTGCTTTGGCGCGGACCCAAAATGCCGCACCTTCAGTTCTTTTTTACGATAATTTAGACCAAGAAAACCGATGCACTGAGGCCGCTAAGCCGCAGGACATTTGTAATGTGTTAGAACGAATATATAACCCGACATGAAACCCACCCAAACCCTCCGCACCCTCCTGCGCCTGACCACCCTGC
>CANHAH010000042.1 GCA_947458705.1 Opitutia bacterium
ACTATCAGGCCATGGTCACGGCCGGTTGCGTCGCCGTCTGCGAACCTGCGTTTTGGGCCGGCTTCGACCGCAGCTCGGCTGATGGTTTTCGCGATTATTTCCGCCAGATCACCGAGTACGAACCGGCCCGCGCGGCGAAATTTCTCCTCCCCCATTTCGCCTGGTTGTGCATCAACCCGAAGGAAGCCGAAGACCTCGCCCTCGCGGCGGATGTCCTCGCGATGATCCCGGAATTCCTGACCAAGCCCAACGTCCTCGGCATCGGTGAGATCGGCCTCAATCGCAACACGCGCAACGAGCTCAAGGTCTTCGAGCAACACGTCGACCTCGCGGTGAAATACGACCAACTCATTCTCGTCCACACGCCGCACCTCGAGGACAAACTCAAAGGCACGCGCTTGATCGTCGATTTGCTCCGCTCGCATCCGGGCGTGAAACCCGAACGCGTCATCATCGACCACGTCGAAGAACACACGGTTAACCTCGTCCTCGACCGCGGTTTCTGGGCCGGCATCACACTTTATCCCGATTCCAAATCCTCGCCGCCCCGCGCGGTGGATATGTTGGAAACCTCCGGCCACGACCGCATCTGGCTCAACTCCGCCTGCGACTGGGGCGTGAGCGATCCGCTCGCCGTCCCGAAGGCCGCTTTTGAAATGCGCCGCCGCGGCCACACCGCCGCGTACGTCGATCACGTGCTTTACCAAAACCCCGTGCGCTTCCTCTCGCAGTGCCCGAAGTTTCGCCTCGGCGCTTGATTCGTCGGATGCAACTCAACCACGGCCTGCATCTCGCCTACTGCACCAACGTCCACCGCGGCGAAACGTGGGCGCAGACGTTTGAAACGCTTGAGCGCCACACGCTCGTCGTGCGCCGCCGCGTCGCCGCCGGTCGCCCGTACGCGATCGGCCTGCGCCTCGGCGCCCGCGCCGCCGAAGAGCTCGCGCAACCCGCCGCGCTCACCGCCTTCCGTCACTGGCTCGACGCGCACGACTGCTACGTTTTCACGATCAACGGATTTCCCTACGGCAGCTTCCACGGCACGCGCGTGAAGGAGCAAGTTTACGCGCCGGATTGGTCCACGCCCGAGCGCCTCGCGTACACGCAACGCCTCTTCGCCCTCATCGCGCAACTCGTCCCCGCCGGCGTCGCCGGCAGCGTGAGCACCGTCCCGGGCTCGTTCAAAGCCTGGACCCAAGATGATCCCGCGCGCCGCGCCGCGATTTTCGCCAACGTCACCGCGATCGGCCGCACCATCGCTGAACTTTCCGAACGCACCGGCCGCGACTTGCACCTCGGCCTCGAGCCCGAACCGTGCTGCACGTTTGAGACGACGCCCGAGACCGTGGATTTTTTCAACGCCTGGCGGGCGAGCGATCGCGCCGTCGAGGCCGAGGGACTGCTCCGCCGCGTCGGCGTGAACTACGATTGTTGCCACCTCGGCGTGGAATTTGAATCGGCGCCTGTCGCGCTCGATCGTCTCGTCGCCGCCGGCCTGCGCCTCAGTAAAATTCACCTCAGCTCCGCGCTGCGTGTAAAACCCGATGCCGCCGGCCGCGCCGCGCTTGCCGCTTTCGTCGAGCCGACGTACCTCCACCAAGTCGTCGTGGGCTCCGCTGCCACAGGTATTGTGCGCCGGCGCTACCTCGATCTGCCTGATGCGCTCGCCGACGCCGCGCCTGCGCAGTCTGACGACGAGTGGCGCGTCCATTTTCATCTCCCGCTGCATGCTGCACCCGGCGCGCCATTTGGCGACACGCGGGATCATCTGCTCGGTGCGCTTGATTGGATGCAGATGCACCCGACGGCTTGCCAACACGCCGAAATGGAAACCTACACATGGGAAGTGCTCCCGCCCGCGTTGCGCGTGAGCATCGAAGATCAACTCGTGGGCGAATACGATTGGACTCTTGCCGCGCTCCGCGCCCGCGGTCTCGCCTGATCTTGCATCGATGAGCGCGTCACCCCTTCGCCTCTGGCTCGATCTCGCGCGCGCGGGCAATTTTCCCTCGGTGTGGAGCAATGTCCTTGCCTCGCTCGTGCTCTCCGCGCCCGTCGTGGGTACGTGGCCCACTTTCAATTTGCTCCTGCTTGCCGCCCTCGCCGGCAGCCTCGCCTACGCGGGGGGCACGACGCTCAACGACGCTTTCGACGCCGACTTTGATCGCCAACATCGGCCCGAGCGCGCGATTCCTCGTGGGCTTATCGCGCGCTCGACGGTCGCGGGGGTCGGTACCTTGCAACTTGCGGCTGGGCTTAGCTTGTTGGTTTTTCTCGGCGCATCATCGCTTGCCGCGGCCGGTTTGGCTGCGACCATACTACTCTACGATTGGCTGCACAAACGCTGGTCCGGCTCCGTTCTGTTGATGGCGGGTTGTCGCGTGATGCTTGCGGTCACCCTCGCGACGCTGCCCGGCCAGACGATGGGCCCGGCCTTCGTCGCTTGGCTCGTCGCGCTTTTTGTCTACATCGTCGTGCTGAGTTTGCTTGCTCGCCGCGAATATCACCCCGGTGCGCCAACGCAGAAGCTCGGGGAAATTGTCCGCAAGATGCTCGCGTTCATTCCATTCGTAGACGCTTTAGCATTGCTCGCGACCACGGCACTAATCCCCGCGGTTTGTTGCGCGGCGGCAGTGCCGCTCGGTAAGTGGGCACAGCGCAAAGCGGCTTCAAGTTGAGCGTGTGATTGCGGCCTTGCGATGGTGCGAGGGATGCGGGCAGATTCTCCTACGTCCATGGCTGAGCCCTCCTCCGTCGTTTCATTCCCTATCACGCTGCAAAATGAGCATCGGTTGATTTTCACGCGCGACGTGTTCGCGCTGGAGAATCTTACGCTCGCGCAGACGCTCACGCCGCGGGAGCCAGGCGAACGGATCCGAGCGTTGGTGTTTTGGGATGCAGGATTACAAAAAGCATTTCCAGGGATCGCCGAAAAGATAACCCACTGGTTTGCGGCACGCGGTGACGCGATTGAGCTGGCCGCGGAGCCCGTGGCCTTGTCCGGCGGTGAAGCAGTAAAAAATGATTTTTCTCAGCTCGAAACTATTTGGGCGGCGATCGAGGCGGCAGGCCTTTGTCGGCATTCGTACGTGATCGCGCTCGGCGGTGGGGCGGTGCTGGATCTGGTCGGTTTCGCGGCGGCTACGGCGCATCGCGGGATTCCTTTGGTGCGTTTGCCGACGACGAGCCTTAGCCAAGGCGACGGCGGCGTGGGCGTAAAAAATGGCGTGAATTATTTTGGAAAGAAAAATTGGCTCGGCGCCTTCGGCGTGCCGCACGCGATCATCAATGACCTAAATTTTCTGCGTGGGCTGCCTGAGCGCGAACGGCGCGTGGGCTTGATCGAGGCGGTGAAGGTCGCGCTGATTCGCGATGCGAAATTTTTTGAGTTTATCGCGGTGCGCGTCGAGGCTTTGGCGAAATTTGAACCTGAAGCGTTTGAAGCGGTGATTCGCGAAAGCGCGCGGCAGCACATGGAACACATTGCAACCGGTGGCGATCCGTTTGAACGCGGTTCAGCTCGGCCGTTGGATTTTGGGCATTGGGCGGCTCATAAGCTGGAACAGCTCACAGAATTTCGCGTGAGCCACGGCGAGGCCGTCGCCGTGGGTATGGCGATTGACCTCATTTACGCGCGTCGTATCGGATTACTGCCGGAGGCCGAAGCGGAGCGTATTCTCGGGGTAATTTGCGCGCTCGGTTTTGAGTTGTTCGCGCCGGTGAAAGAAATCCGCAGTGCGACGGGCCGGCAGGATATGTTGGATGGGCTGGAAGAATTTAGGGAGCACCTTGGCGGCCGGTTAACGATTCCCATGATCCGCGCGCCGGGCTTGAGGCTGGACATTCATGAGATCGACGGTGCGGTGGTTAAGGCCGCGTTTGATGAATTGCGGGAACGATATGGCTGAGCGTACCGCGATCATCAACGTCGTTGGGCTCACCGCGCGCGGGTTGGGGCCGAATACGCCGCGGCTGCTCGCTGCAGCGCAGGCCGGTGGATTGATCCGGGTAAAACCGGTGTTGCCGGCGGTGACGTGTACGGCGCAGAGCACGTATCTGACGGGCCGCGCGCCGGCGGGCCACGGCTGTGTGGCGAATGGCTGGTATGATCGCACCCTCGCGGAGCATCATTTTTGGAAACAGTCGAACTACCTCGTGCAGGGTCCAAAACTCTGGGAGACGTTGCGTGAACGGCGTCCGGGGTTTACGTGCGCGAAGTTATTTTGGTGGTACAACATGTACTCATCGGCCGATTGGTCGATTACGCCGCGCCCAATGTATCCGGCGGACGGACGGAAAGTGTTTGATGTTTACACGCACCCGATGCGGTTGCGCGACGAGATCAAGGCGGACCTCGGGCCGTTTCCGTTTCCGGCGTTTTGGGGTCCGCGGGCTGGGATCGCTTCATCGAAATGGATTGCGCGCTCGGCGGAGTGGGTCGAGGAACGGCATCAGCCGGATCTGTCACTCGTTTATCTGCCGCATTTGGATTACAACCTACAGCGGCTCGGGCCGGATGATCCGCGGATGGCGTCGGACTATCGCGAAATAGATCGGGTTGCCGGCGGGCTGATAGATTTTTATGCGCAGCGCGGCGTGCGCTCGGTGATGCTTTCGGAGTACGGGATCACCGCGGTGAAGCGCACGATTGCGCTGAACCAGGTGTTTCGTGCGCGTGGTTGGATTACGATCAAGGAAGAGCTTGGGCTGGAGTTGTTGGACTGCGGTGCGAGTAAGGTCTTCGCCATCGTGGATCATCAAGTAGCGCACATTTACGTGAACGACCGCTCGTTGCTCGCGGCGGTGCGGGCTGCGATCGAGGGCGTTGACGGCGTCGCCCGCGTGCTCGATGCGGCGGGGCAGCGCGAGGCAGGGCTTGATCACGCGCGGTCGGGCGACTTCGTAGCGTTTTCAACGGAGGACGCGTGGTTTACTTATTATTACTGGGAAGATGCGGCCCGGGCGCCAGATTTTGCGCGCTGCGTCGATATCCACCGTAAGTACGGCTACGATCCGGTGGAGCTGTTTGTGGATCCGTTGATTCGTTTTCCGAAATTAAAGGTTTTGGGTAAACTGGTGACTAAAGCGCTCGGTTTCCGGATGCTGATGGATGTGATCTCGCTCGATCCGTCGCTGGTGAAAGGTTCACACGGGACCTGTCCGGCGGATGTCGCGGAGTGGCCGGTGCTGATCGGTACGGGTGCTACACCAGGGGATGAACCCATCGCGGCTACGGCGGTGCATGAGCGTTTGCTCGCGGCGTGTCTACGGTAGCGTGGGGGCAGACTTAGGCTAGGACACGGGGCACAAAAAAAGAGCGGGTCAGATGACCCGCTCTTTTTAAAACGTAGGATTAGGCTCAGACTTCGTAGGCCGGCAGGATCTTGTCGACGCGGGACTTATCGAGCTTGGCGAATACGGGCACGCCATCGACGTAAGGCACGGCGACTTCACCCACGATGAGGGGTTGAGCATAGCGGAGGAACTGGAAGTTCATGCTCACGCCATCTTCGTTGATCCAATCCTTCGGGAGTTTCTTCACGCCGTTGGCAATCTCGCTCAAGGTAGCGAGGCCGGTCTCGACCGTGTAGTGTTCGGTGTCACCTCGGACGAGGGTGATCATCTTGTCAGTCTCGCCGTTAATCGCGGCTTCGACGGCGGCTTGGCCGGCGAGGAACGCTTCGTCTGCGTCGGTCTTGGAACCGGCGTGGGCGGCGGCGCGTTGGGTAATACCGGGTTTAGCGACGCGGACTTTGACGCCAGGGATGTTGGCTTCGATGATTTCACCGAGAGCGTCACCGGCGCCGCCAAGTTTGGCGTGGCCGAACGCGTCCGTGGCGGCATCGGCCGCGAGGTAGTTACCGTCGGCGTCAACGAGACCTTCGGCGACGACGATTTGGCAGAATTTTTCGCGCTTGAGCACGCGTTTGACGTCCTCGAGGACCTTTTCTTGGGAGAAAGGAACTTCGGGCAGCAGGATGATATGGGGCGGATCGTGCGGGTGATCTTTGCGTTTAGCGAGGGTGGCGCCAGCGGCGATCCAGCCGGCGGAGCGGCCCATGACCTCGATGATGGAAACGAGGTCGCCTTGGCCCATGGCCTCATTGTCGCAAGCGAGTTCGCGCACGGTGGTGGCGAGGTACTTGATGACGGAGCCGTAGCCGGGGGTGTGGTCGGTGAGGGGGAGATCGTTATCGATCGTCTTTGGCACGCCAATGACGCGGAGCTCGTAGCCCTGCGCTTGCGCGAGCTTGGAGATCTTGTCGGCGGTGTCTTGGGAGTCATTGCCGCCGATGTAAAAGAAATAGCGGATGTTGTGTGCCTTGAAGACTTCAAGGACGCGGTCGAAGTCGGCCTGCTTCTTGAGCTTATAACGGCAGGTGCCGAGGGCGGCGCCGGGCGTGTGCTTGAGGGCGCGGATCTGCTGTTGGGATTGGGCCGCGAGGTCGATCAGGTCTTCTTGAAGAATACCGAGCACGCCGTTGAGCGTGCCGTAAATCTCCTCGATGCACTCATGGTTGAGCGCTTCGGCAATGATGCCGGCGACGCTGGCGTTAATGACGGCGGTGGGGCCACCGGATTGGCCCACCAAAACGTTTCCTACTAGTTCAGCCATGATAGTGTGGTGTTAAATTTATACGGGGATTCGACTGCGAGAATGGGAGAGAAAGCCGGTGCGGAGCGGAGGAAGCAAACGAAAATTTCCCGGCCCTTCCCATGTTAGGCCCAGGCGCTAGGTTCCGCGGGCATTATTATAACAAGCGTGCGGGGTGGTAAGCGGTCGCGCCGGGGTAGCGTTTGGCGAGCGCGCGCACGGTGGAGACGAAGGCATCGACTTGTTGCGGTGCGGCGCCGACGAAGCGCGCGCTATCGGCCAGAATGGCGCGGAGATCTTTTAAGTTGAGGCCGATACGCGGGTCGCCGGCTAGGCGGTTGAGGAGATCGGCGTCACCTTCGCCGGAGCGTAGTGCCTTCGCGGCGGCGAGGGCATGTTCTTTAATGGCTTCATGCGCGGTCTCGCGGCCGGCACCGCGTTTCACCGCTTCCATCATGATTGTCGTGGTCGAGAGGAACGGCAGGTTACGCTCGTTTTCCGAGGCGATAGCGGCGGGGAACACGTCCATCTGACGCAGTACAGTGAGGTATGTCTCGAGGAGTCCGTCGATCGCGTAGAACGCATCGGGCAGGGCGACGCGGCGTACGACGGAGCAGGAAACGTCTCCCTCGTTCCACTGGTGACCGGCGAGCGCCGAGGTCATGGCGACGTAGCCAGACAGAATCGTTGAGAAGCCGCAGATGCGCTCGCAGTTGCGGGCGTTGACCTTATGGGGCATCGCGGAGGAACCGACTTGGCCTGCTTGGAAACCCTCGGTGAGCAAGCCGGCGCCTGCCATCAACCTAAGTGTGGTGGCAAAACTCGCTGCCGCGGCGCCGAGTTGGTGAAGCGCGGTGACGACTTCGAAATCGAGCGAGCGCGGATAAACCTGCCCGACAGCCTCGAGCGACGCGTTGAACCCCAGGTGCTTGATGACGCGGGCCTCGAGGGTCGCGACTTTCTTGGCGTTACCGCCCAGGAGCGTGAGTTGATCTAATTGCGTGCCGACGGCGCCCTTTAGCCCGCGCACCGGATAGCGCGCGACGAGCTCCTCGATGCGGGTAAACGCGCCGAGGAGTTCTTGGCCGAACATTGCGAGGCGTTTGCCTAGGGTGGTGGGTTGGGCGGGGACGTTGTGCGTGCGGCCCGTGAGCATCAGACCGCGGTGCTTCGCGGCTTGGCGCGAGAGCGCGAGGAGCGCGGCGGCGGTTTTGAAACGCACGACCTTAAGGGCGCTAAAAATTTGTAGCTGCTCGACGTTTTCTGTTAGATCGCGACTGGTGAGACCGAGGTGGATGAACTGGCGCTCGGCGAGATCGGAAAACTCCTCGATGCGAGCCTTTACGTCGTGGAGTGTGACGCGTTCACGTCGGGCGATGGCGGCGAGGTCGATCTGATTTTTAACCCGCTCGTAGTCTTTGATCGCTGCGGCCGGAATGGCGACGCCGAGGTCACGCTGGGCCTTCATGACGGCGATCCAGAAATCGCGTTCAAGGGCGACGCGCCCGTGTTGCGACCAGATGGATTTCATCGCCGCCGAGGCGTAGCGCTCGGCGAGGACATTGGGAATGGCGGAATCTGCGGCGGTGGCTTTGGTGGCGTGCACGGTTTAAAAAAATGATTAAGCGGGCCGTTGGGCGCTGAGGCCAACGGAAAATCTTAGCCCGCTCGCAACGCAAGGCTCGCGCCTGCGGTTTAAGTCGTGAGGCAACGGACGGCGAGTTCGCGCAATACCTCTTCCTGCGCGTTGTTTGGTCGGCGGATGATTTCTTCAAACGCGACGATGAATTCCTGTTGGTTGTCGATCAGGCGTCGCAAAGAGGGTAACTTCGCACTGCTGGCGAGTTTTCCGACATACCAAGCGTTTTGGGAAAATAAGTTGAACGAGTTCTTCTCGGTCGCGCCGATGAAGTGTTTACCGTAGGCAGCCTGGGCCTTGGGCAGACCATCGAGGCCACGTGCGCCCACTCGAGCATCGCCGCTGTCGAGAAGTGCGCGGACTTGGAGCAGGATGCGGTTGCGATTTTGCAGGGCGCTGATTATCGGGCGGGCATCGCCTCCACTGAAAAAATGGCGGTGCAAAGCCGCCAGCGTCCACTTTAGGTCACCACTGAAAAACGCTTCGGCTGCTTCAAAAAAATCACCAGCCGCCACATTGGGCGTGAGTTCGGCGACGTGGGCTTCCTCGATTTTAGCGCCCGGGCCATGCACTAATGCGGGCGCCGCGGGTTGCGCGTATGCCGCGAGCTTGCGGGTCTCTTCGACGACCAGACGCGTATTGGCCCCTACTTTCTGGAGAAGCAGTTCGAGGGCACCGGGGGCAAACGAGACGCCGAGGCTTTGGGCTTCAGCTAGGGCGACACCTTTTAAGGCATCACCGGCGTCTTCACCGTCGCCGCCGGCAAGCGCGAAGTCGGCGTTTTTTTCGCACCACTTAGGGAACGCCCGGCGGCGATCCACGGGGGAGGCTGTGATTAAAATCGAAGTTTCCTCGGGATTAACGCTGGTGAGCAGCTCTTGGAGATCCTCCACGAGTTTAAGGGTTCCCTCGGCACGGCCGGTGACGCTATCGGCCAAGAAGTTGACGTCTTTGAGCCAGACAACGCGTTTGCCACCAAACATCGAGACGGTCTGTACGCTTTCTCGGAAACGGTTTAGCGCAGACTCGACTTCACTTATGTTGGCGGCGAAGCCGTTGACCGTCTCGCGGGCAAATTCATCGGTGAGGTCGGCGGTGAGGTCGGCGAAACGTTCCGCGCCCATCCGGCCGACGAGGTAATCGTCCTGCCCGCAGATGAAAGTGAAATATTTTGCCGTAGCCATGGGGTCATATGGCGAGGAAGCGGCCGCGGGCGCACGAAAAAAATCGCCAGCGTGGTCCCTGTGCTCTGAATCGAGATTCTTCTTAATATGCCTATTAACCCCATTGCTCCATCGGCTGCACCTCAATCTTGGCGTCGCGATTTGCTGCTGCTTGCGGTTAGTTTTGGCGCCCTTTATTTTGCATTGCTGGGTGGGCATCCACTTTCAAATCCCGATGAAGGCCGCTACGCGGCGATACCGCGCGAGATGATCGCGAGTCAGGATTACGTCACGCCCCGACTCAATGGCGTGAATTATTTTGAAAAGCCGCCGCTGTTATATTGGGCGGTAGCGGGGTGTCTGCAGGTTTTCGGGTTTAATGAATGGGCTGTGCGGATCATGCCGGCACTGAGTGGGCTCGGTGGCGTGTTGCTGACCTATGCGGCGGCGCGGCGTTGGCAGGGGCGAGCGGTGGGCTTGGCCTCGGCAGTGGTGCTCGGCACCTCGCTGCTGTTTTTCGCGCTCTCCCGACTGCTCATTCTTGATATGGCGGTCTCAATGCTAATGTGCACGACGCTTTTTTGTTTTATTCTAGGTGTGCGCGAGGCTCCTGGTGCGTGTCGGCGGTGGCTGTTTTACGGGCTTTATGCGAGCGCAGCGCTGGCAACTCTCACCAAGGGCTTGATCGGCTTTCTTGTGACCGGAGCGGTGATGTTTTTGTGGCTACTGATCTTTAACCAATGGAAGCGACTGCGGCCGCTGCATCTACCTTCGGGTATCGCCTTGTTTTTAGCCCTCGCGGCGCCCTGGCATATCTTGGCAGCACAACGCAATGACACGTGGGCGCAGTTTTACTTTATCCACGAACACTGGGAGCGTTTTACAACGACCACGCATGGTCGCTACGAGCCCTGGTGGTATTTTATCCCAATCGTGATTCTGGGGCTTTTCCCTTGGATGGGTTTTGTGCCGGCGGCCTTGCGGGAGGCGCTCGCGGGCGGATGGGCGAAGCGGAAAGAAAATGCCGATGCGTGGTTCCTCGTGGTTTGGGTGGGCTTCGTGTTTTTGTTTTTCTCAAAGTCGCAGTCGAAATTGATTCCGTACATCTTACCGGTGTTTCCGCCGCTTGCGGTTTTACTTGGTGGTTGGTGGGCGCGGTGCTGGGCTGATGGCGCAGCGGCGCGTCTGCGCGCGGGGCTCAATGGTTTCGCTTTGGTTTGCGGGTTGCTGGCGGTGGCGCTCGTCGTAGCCGTCACGAAACCGGGCCTGATCCGCGAGCCGGGTCAGGCGGAATTACTTCGACCGTATGCGTTTGCGATGGCGGTAGTGTTGCTCGTTGGCGGGGTAGCGGCTCCGTGGTGGGCGCGTCGGCACGGCGTGCGCGGGGCATTGGGCTCGATGGTCGCTACGGCGCTCGGGCTTTATTTTTGCCTGATGTTGGCTGCGCCGTATATTCAGAAACCTGGCACAAAAGAGCTGGCGGCGATTGTCGTGCAGAAAATCAAAACCGGAGACAAAGTTTACCATTACGCAGAGTTCTTTCACGACTTCACCTTTTACGCACAACGCACGGTTGGCACCGTGGCTTTCAAGGGCGAGCTGGAGCTGGAGATCGACGCGGCGGCGCGGGCCAGCGGACGGTTTATTGATGGCCCTGAGTTTCGCCGTCAATGGATGGAGTCTGGGCGCATCTTTGCGGTCGCGCGCACGAAGGATGTGAAGGAACTCTTCGCGGATCCGTCATTTCGTTATCATTTGCTCGGTCAGTCCTCGGCCCACATGCTTTTTAGCAATCAACCCTGATATGTCCGTCCCTGCTGACACCACGCCTTCTTTGCCTTATTTGCCGCTCACGCGGCCGACTCTCGACGAAGCCACCATCGCGGGCGTCGTCGAGGTGCTTCGTTCGGGTTGGATTACTTCCGGTCCCAACGTAAAAGCGCTGGAAGGTAAACTCTCAGAATATTTTGGTGGTCGGCCCGTGCGGGTGTTTAACTCGGGTACGTGTACCATGGAGATCGCGCTCCGCATCGCCGGCATAGGTGCGGGTCATGAAGTGATCACTACACCGCTTTCGTGGGTGGCGACGAGCAACGTCATTTTAGAAGTCGGCGCCAAACCCGTCTTCGTCGATATCGATCCGGTCACGCGCAACCTAGATCTCGCGCTCATCGAGGCCGCGATCACGCCGGCTACTCGGGCGATCATCCCGGTCGATCTCGCGGGTTTGCCCGTGGACCGCGACCGCCTCTACGCGATCGCCAAGAAACATAATCTCCGAGTGATCGAGGACGCAGCGCAGTCGATGGGTTCGACGTGGAATGGCCAACGCATCGGATCTTTCGGCGATTTTGTGTCTGTGAGTTTTCATCCCAACAAAAACATCACGACAATCGAGGGCGGTTGCCTCGTGTTAAACACCGAGGCTGAAGCTAAACTCGCCGAGCAATACCGACTTCAGGGTGTGGTGCGCTCCGGTTTCGACGGGATGGAAGTAGAGGTCGTCGGCGGTAAATTTAATCTTACGGATGTCGCCGCTCGCGTTGGTCTTGGGCAGTTGCCTCGGCTGGAGGAGTTCAATGCCAAGCGTCGCGATTTGGCTCGAGCGTATTTCAAGGAGTTCGCGGCGAAGGGTGCTACGTCCCTCGGGCTTGGGTTGCCGGTGCCGGATTTCGTACAGAGTAACTGGCATATGTTTCAAGTCGTACTGCCACCCGCGGTGAAACGAGCTGACGTCATGGCGGCGCTACACGCCGTGGGCATTGGCACTGGTGTGCATTATCCCGCGATTCACCTTTTTGCGATCTACCGCCGTCTCGGCTCTAAAGAGGGCGATTGCCCGCGCGCCGAAGCGATCTGCCGGAGTATCCTGACTCTGCCGCTGTTCCCCACGATGACCTCTGCCGATGTGATCCGCGTCGTTGATGCCCTCGTTGCTATTTTGGCTGCGGCAAAAAAATCATGAGCACTACGTTGAACCTCCCGCTCTCCATTGTCATCCCCGTGTATAACGAGGAGCTTAATCTACCTACGCTCTTTGCGCGGCTTTATCCGGTGCTCGACGCGATCGGCCGACGCTACGAAATTATTTTCACCAACGATGGCAGTGCTGACCGTTCTATCGAGTTGCTCCGCGCGCAATACGCGGCCCGGCCCGATGTGACGCGGGTCATCGATTTCAATGCCAACTACGGGCAGCATATGGCGATCATGGCAGCCTTTGAGCGTGTCCGCGGTGATATCATTGTGACACTCGATGCCGATTTGCAGAATCCGCCCGAAGAAATCCCCAAGTTACTCGCGCAGATGGACGCGGGCTCCGATTATGTCGGTGGATATCGGCTGAACCGGCAGGATTCTTTTTTTCGTACGTACGCCTCGAAAGTCATCAACTACGTCCGCGAAAAAACAACGAGCATCGAGATGACGGACCAAGGTTGCATGTTGCGCGCGTATTCGCGGGCGGTGATCGACGCCATCGTGCGCAGCGGCGCGATTAATACGTTCATCCCCGCGCTGGCGTACAGCTTTGCGGGCAATCCGTCCGAGGTCGGCGTGAAGCACGAGGAACGACACGCCGGCGTTTCCAACTACTCGTTTTACAGCCTGATTCGGCTGAATTTTGACCTAATAACCGGCTTCTCCATCGCGCCGCTGCAGTATTTCACGATGTTTGCCGGGGTCAGCTCGCTCGGGAGTCTTGCCCTGGTGGTGCTGCTGTTTGTGCGGCGATTTGCGTTTAACCTCGATCGCGAAACTTTCGGGGTTTTCACGCTATTGGCGATTGTGCTCTTCGTGTTAAGCGTGGCGATGATCGGCATCGGCCTGATTGGCGAATACGTGGGGCGCACTTATCAAGTTGTCCGCGCGCGCCAGCGTTACCACGTGAAGGAAGTGCTCGAAACGAAATGAGCTTGAAACCGCGCATCCTGTTTTTCGGTTACAGCGAAGTCGGTTACGCGTGTCTCTCTTTGCTATTGGAGCGCGGGGACAACGTCGTCGCGCTCATCACACACGAGGACAACCCGCACGAGAAAATTTGGTTTAAGACACCAGCCGTCGCGGCTCAGGAAAAAGGCATACCGGTTTTTACGCCTGAGTCCGTCAACACGCCCGAGTGGCGCGAACGCATCGCGGCGCTTCAGCCGGATCTAATTTTATCGGTTTATTACCGCCATATGATCGGGACCAAGATTCTCGCTCTGCCCCCGCTTGGTGCTTGGAATATGCACGGTTCGTTACTGCCGAAATATCGTGGACGTGCTCCGATTAATTGGGCTGTGCTGCATGGCGAGTCTCGGATCGGGATGACGTTGCACCGCATGGTGAAATCTGCGGATGCCGGCGCCGTGGTCGATCAAGCGGGCGTGGAAATCGGTCCGCGCGATACGGCGGAGCAGGCGTTTCGCAAGGTGTTGCCGTGCGCGCCGGCGGTGCTCGCATGCCAGATCGATGCGTTGCTCGCCGGCACCGTCCGCGAGACGCCCCAAGATGAAACGCAGGCCAACTACTTCGGTGGCCGCAAGCCCGAGGACGGGCGCATTCCGTGGTCCCAGTCTTCGCGGCAAATTTTTAATCTCATCCGCGCGGTGACCGATCCGTATCCTGGCGCGTTCACCGAGATCGAAGGTGCGCGGTTAATGGTATGGTGGGGCGAGACCGACACGCCTGCGACGAGGGGTCGCCGCGGGGCCCCCGGTGAAGTGCTTTCCATCGCACCGTTAGTGGTAGCCTCGGGTGATGGTGCGTTGGAACTCACTCGAATCGAATGGCGCGCAGCGCCACCCGCAATTTTTCAAGTCGGACAAAGGCTCGCCTAAGCGGTGGCTTTGCCCAAACCTCAATTCGAACCTTAATCTCATGCCACTCAAAGTCCTCATCCTCGGTGCCAACGGTTTTATCGGCAGCTCGCTCACCCGAGCGATTCTCAAGCAAAAAGACTGGGAAGTCTACGGCATGGACATCGGCTCCCATAAACTTGAAGACAGCTTGAGTAACCCCCGCTTTAAGTTCGTCGAGGGCGACATCACGATTAACCGCGAGTACATCGAGTACCACGTCAAGAAGTGCGACGTCGTCATACCGTTGGTCGCCATCGCCAACCCGATCCAGTACGTCAAAGACCCATTGCGTGTCTTTGAACTGGATTTCGAGGCCAACCTCGCCGTCGTCCGGCAGTGCGCTAAATACAAGAAGCGCATTATTTTCCCGTCTACCTCCGAAGTCTACGGCATGAGCACCGATGCGAAGCTCGACGAAGAAACAACGAGCCTAGTTTACGGCCCCATCGAGCGTCAGCGCTGGATCTATGCGTGCTCGAAGCAATTGCTCGACCGCGTCATTTACGCCTACGGCGTGCGCGATAATGTCGATTACACGCTCTTCCGTCCGTTTAACTGGATTGGGCCGCAACTCGACGACGTTATGGAGCCCAAGGAAGGTAGCTCGCGCCTGTTCACGCAGTTCATCTCCAATGTTATCTTCAAGAAGCCGCTCCAATTGGTCGACGGCGGCAAACAAAGCCGTTCATTCACGTTCATTGACGATGGCGTAGACGCGCTCCTGCGTATCATTGAAAACAAAAACGGCTGCGCCTCGCGTCAGATTTTTAATATCGGCAACCCTAAGAACGACGTGAGCGTCGCCGACTTGGCCAAGCACATTATCACGGCATTCAAGGATTATCCTGATTATGCGGCGCACGTGAAGGCGGCCAAGACAGTGATCGTGCCTTCGGGCAAATATTTCGGGAAATATTACCAAGATATCCAGAAACGCGTGCCCTCGATCGCCAACGCGAAGAAGCGTCTCGGCTGGAGCCCAAAGGTTGGCCTTAAGAAGGCGATCAAGCTCACGCTCGATTACCACCTCGCGCACAAAGATTATCAGCTTGAATAAACTCCGGGTGGCGTGGCGCGACCGCTAGGTGTGCTCCGTCCCCCTTGGATTTTACGACGGACTGAGCGGTCCCGCCCTACCTTTTTAACCATGTCCCTGCGTCTCGCGCTTAAGGTGGATGTCGATACCGATCGCGGTACGCGTGAAGGCGTCCCGAACCTCGTCGCTGATTTGCAGGCGGTCGGTGCGCCAGCGGCGTTTTTGTTTTCGCTGGGGCCAGATCAGACGGGGCGTGCGATCACGCGCGTGTTGCGGCCGGGATTTTTTCAAAAAGTTTCGCGCACGAGTGTTGTGCAGATTTACGGCGTGCGCACGCTGCTCAACGGAACGTTGTTGCCCGCGCCGCATATCGGCCGGCGCAATGCTGAGGTGATGCGCGCGGTGCGCGATGCGGGGTTTGAAGTGGGGATTCATTGTTTCAATCATTACCGTTGGCAGGATTACGTGCAGACGATGCCGCTCGCCGGCGTGCGCGCGGAATTTGAGGCGGCGCGGGCGGAGTTTTTGCGAATCTTCGGGGCTGAGGCGCGGACGGCGGGAGCGCCGGGCTGGCAGAGTAACGCGCGGAGTCGCGCGGTGTACGATGAGGCGGGCTTACTTTATGCGAGTGACGCGCGCGGAGGGACGCCGTTTTTCCCGCGCGTTGACGGCCAGATTTTTAAGACGCTGGAAATCCCAAGCACGTTGCCGACTTTTGATGAACTGATGGGTCGCCCCGAGTACCCAGATGATAAGATCGTGGATCACTATCTTGGGTTGCTGAGCGCCGAGCACGTGAATGTGTTCACGCTCCACGCCGAGATCGAGGGAATGGGGCGGAGGAAACTTTTTCAGGAACTGCTCGCGCGTTGCCGTGAGTCGGGCGTCGAGTTTGTGCGGATGGACGACTATGCGACTACGCTGCTAGCGGATCACGCGGCGATTCCGACGCGCGATCAAGTGCTGGGCGAGATCGACGGCCGCAGTGGTGTTGTCGCGGTGCAGCGAGCGGCTTAAGCCGCTCCGCCGCCGGTGTTGGCGGGGGCGGGTTTGAAGGCAGAGCGCAGGCTGGCGGTGAGGTAATCGCGGTTCATGCGCGCGATGAAATCGTGCGAGATGAGTTTCGGGCACGCAGCGCTGCATTCGTATTGGTTAGTGCAGCTGCCGAAGCCGAGTGTGTCCATGGTGTTGACCATGGCGAGGACGCGGCGGTCGCGCTCGGCTTGACCTTGGGGCAAGAGCCCGAGGTGGCCGACTTTGGCGGAAACAAAGAGCATCGCGCTGGCGTTTTTGCAGGCGGCGACGCAGGCGCCACAGCCGATGCATTGCGCGGCGTCCATCGCGAGATCGGCGTCGCCTTTGGGAATGGGCAGGGCGTTGGCGTCGGGCGCGGAACCCGCGCGGGCGGTGATGAAGCCACCGGATTGTTGAATTTTGTCGAAGGCGGCGCGGTCGGTGACGAGATCCTTGACCACGGGGAAGGCGCGAGCGCGGAAAGGTTCGACGACGATGGTGTCACCGTCGCTAAAGGAGCGCATGTAGGTCTGGCAGGTGGCGACGCCTTTGCCGGGACCGTGAGGTTTGCCGTTGATGGTGCAGGAGCAAGTGCCGCAGATGCCTTCGCGGCAGTCGTGGGCGAAGGCGATGGGTTCAATGCCTTTGGCGGTGAGCTCGTCGTTTACGACGTCGAGCATCTCGAGAAAGGACATATCGGGGCTGATGTCTTTCGCGGGATAATCGACGAAGCCACCGGCAGCGGCGGGGCCGGCTTGGCGCCAGACGCGTAGGGTGACGGAGAAGGTTTTGAGAGTGGAGGCAGCGACCATAGCGGGGAACGGGTAAGGGTTACTTGTAGTTGCGGAGGCTCATCTTGGTGAACTCGTAGTTGAGCGGTTCGGTGTTGCGCACGGGGGTCTTACCTTCGCCTTGATATTCCCAGGCGGCAACGTGGCCAAATTTCTCGTCGTCGCGTTTGCACTCGCCGTCGGGATATTGATGTTCTTCGCGGAAGTGGCCGCCGCAGCTTTCCTCGCGGGTAAGGGCGTCGCGGCACATGAGTTCTCCTAGATCAAGGAAGTCAGCGACGCGGCCGGCTTTTTCGAGCGACTGATTGAGGGTGTCGGCGGAGCCGGGGACGTTGACGGAGGCGTTGAATTCCTCGCGGAGGGCCGGAATTTCTTGGAGCGCGGCCTCGAGGCCGGCTTTGGTACGCGCCATGCCGCAGCGGTCCCACATGATTTTACCGAGTTTTTTGTGGAAGTGGCTGACGGGTTGTTTGCCCTTGGTGGCGAGGAAACGCGTGGTCTGGCCACGGACATCGGCTTCGGCCTGTCGGAATTCTGGGGCATCGGCGGCGGGGCGCGAGCCGGGTTTCTGGCCAGCGAGGTAGTCGCCGATCGTGTATGGAATGACGAAGTAACCGTCGGCGAGGCCTTGCATGAGGGCGGAAGCACCGAGGCGGTTGGCGCCGTGGTCGGAGAAGTTGGCCTCGCCGAGCACGAAGAGGCCCGGGATGTTGGACATGAGGTTATAGTCCACCCAGAGGCCGCCCATGGTGTAGTGGACGGCGGGGTAGATACGCATCGGGGCCTTGTAGGCGCTCTCGGCGGTGATCTCGTGGTAGATGTCGAAGAGGTTGCCGTAGCGTTCGCGGACGGCGGGTTCGCCGAGGCGATTAATGGCGTCGGCGAAATCGAGGTAAACGCCGAGCCCGGTAGAGCCTACGCCGCGGCCCTCGTCGCAGATGCGTTTGGCGGCGCGGGAGGCGATGTCACGCGGGGCGAGGTTGCCGAAGCTTGGGTAGAGGCGCTCGAGGTAGTAATCGCGTTCGCTTTCGGGAATGGCGGCGGGGGCGCGGGTGTCGCCGGCTTTCTTCGGGGCCCAGATGCGGCCGTCGTTACGCAGGGACTCCGACATCAGGGTGAGTTTCGACTGATAGTCGCCGCTCACAGGAATACAGGTAGGGTGGATCTGCGTGTAGCACGGGTTGGCCATGCAGGCGCCGCGTTTGTAGGCGCGCCAGATGGCGGTGGTGTTGGAACCGCGCGCATAGGTCGAAAGGTTGAAGACGTTGCCGTAACCGCCGGTGGCGAGGATGACAGCATCGGCGGAGTGGCGGCTGATCTCGCCGGTGACGAGGTTGCGGATGATGACGCCCTTGGCCTGGCCGCCGACTACGACGAGATCCAGCATCTCAGAGTTGGTGTGGAGGTCGACCGCGCCGGCACCGACCATGCGGGAGAGGGCGGAGTAAGCGCCCAGGAGAAGTTGTTGGCCGGTCTGGCCGCGCGCGTAGAAAGTGCGGGAGACTTGGGCGCCACCGAAGGAGCGGTTGGCGAGGAGGCCGCCGTATTCGCGGGCGAAGGGGACACCTTGCGCGACGCATTGGTCGATGATGTTGACGGAGACTTCGGCGAGGCGGTGGACGTTGGCTTCACGAGCGCGGTAATCGCCGCCTTTGAGGGTGTCGTAGAACAGGCGGTGTACGCTGTCGCCGTCGTTCTGGTAATTCTTTGCGGCGTTGATGCCACCTTGGGCAGCGATGGAGTGGGCGCGACGTGGGCTATCGTGAAACACGAAGCATTTCACCTTGTAACCGAGATCAGCGAGGCTGGAGGCGGCGGATGAGCCGGCGAGGCCGGCGCCGACGACGATGACCTCGTATTTGCGCTTGTTGGCGGGGTTGACGAGTTTGATCTCCGTCTTGTGCTTGCGCCACTTGTCAGCGAGCGGGCCGGACGGGATTTTGGAGTCTAGGGTGGCCATGGCGGTGATCGAAGTTCGTTGGGGTTTTAGTGGTGCGCGGCGGGGGCGGACTTGGCGGCGGATTCCAGGGAAAGTTTACCGGTCAGCACGGCGCCGGGGATCGCGACGTTGCCTGCGAAGTACGCGAGACAGGCGAGGATGACGACGGTGCGCAGGGATTGGGACCAACGGGAATTGCGCCATCCAAGCGTCTGAAAAAGACTGTCCATGCCGTGGAGCAAGTGCAGCGAGAGCAAGCCGACGGCGAGAAGGTAGAAACCTGCGACCAGCGGCGGTTGAAAACCGAGGATGACCATTCGGTGCACATCGAGGACTTCGGTGCCGGCTGGTACGACCGTGAAGCCGAGTACATGGTAATCGTGCGCCATCTTGTAGGCGGGAAGGCTGGCTTTAAAGGTGTCGCTTTGAGCGGTCCCGAGGGTGAAGTGGGCGAGATGATAAACGATAAACGCTAGCACCACGTAGCCGGTCCAGCGCATGTAGCGTGAGGCGAGGGTGGCCTGAATCCAGGTTTTCACGCCATACGCTTGGCCGCCGCGGGCTCGTTTGCTTTCGAGGGTGAGGACGGTAGCGGCCCAGATATGGATACCGACGCAGACCAACAAGCCGATCCGAGCGACCCAAAGGGCAGGCCCGAGCGATTGGAGGAAGTGGGCGTAGCCGTTGAGCTTGTCGGGGTGTGAAAACACCTGGAGGTTGCCCACAAGGTGGCCGATGACAAAGCCGATGAGTGCGAGGCCCGTGACGGCCATCAAGATTTTGCGGCCGATAGAAGAGCCGAAGAGGTTGCCAACAAGGTTCATCGAAAAAGCGCGGGTTAGGGGAATACTGATGCTCAATCTTTCCCAGCATCGCTGCTTTGTAAAGAGGGCGGAATGAACCCGCCCGCTTATTAGTGGGCCTTACCTTTTTCAGAAGCGATCGCAGTGTACGCAGAGCCGCCCTGTCTTGTTACTTAGCAAACGGCTTGAGAAGAGCGAACTTACCGCTGGCGGCCGGTGCGATGAACTTGCGGCGAAAGGCATTAACGCGCACGCCCGGGCCGAGCAGTTGGGCGAGAGCGCTTTCGATGGCGCCATGATCGGCGGTTTCGTCGGCGACGTAGTGGAAATCCCAGCGCAAATCGCCTGTTTGGATTAATGTATAGTGCCAGCAACGAAACGCTTCCGGCAATGCTTCGTCGAGGTCGCTCGCGGCGACGAGCGAGCCATCGGGCCGGAAATAAATGCTGCTCTCGCGGCCGAGGATGCGAAAACCGGTCGTGCGCCGTTGTACGATGTCGCCGGTGTGATAACGCAATAACGGCATCGCTTCGCGCTCGCGCGTGGTCACGTAGATTTGTGCGACATCGGGCAAATCTGCGCGCCACGGCATTAGCTCAATGAACGCATTGGCGTCGATCGCTTGAAGATTATCTTTGAACGCTTCGCCGACAAAAAGATACCCGGCCTCCGTTGAGCCGTAGAGATCGACTTGTGGGGCGGGAAAGACTTCTGCGATGCGCCGGCTATGTTGCAGGCTGGCTTTGCCGTAAGTCAAAATTACTGCGCGCACGCTCGGCACCGTTACGCCTCGGCGTTGGGTGGCGCGGGCGAGCAACGAGAGATAAACGGGCTCGCCTTCGATTACCTCCGGTTGCGTGGCCTGTAACTCGCGCACGATCCGATCCCATTCGCTCTCGGGAAACACAAACGGATCACTCGTGAGATTTAGGTAAACCGTGCCGTCAAAATAGCGGTGTGGAAACGGGTGATCCTCGTAGGGGCAAAGATTGCTTGAGCAACCAATCGGTGCGAGTACGCACTTGCGGTAGTAGCGCCCAACAAATTGCCGCAAAATCGGTGACGCCAGATAGGCGCGATCCGTCTGCTTGTTCCACCAACCTTCTTCCATGATCACCGTCATGGGGCCGCTCGTCGTGCCGGAGGTGCTTTCGTATTCGTAGCTCTTGTCGGCGAGGCCGCGCTCGATCACGCGGTAATCAGCGAAGAACGCTTGATGCCCGTTTTCCACGATGTCTTTTTTGGACAACGCTGGGATTTCCTGAAAACACGACCACTGCAACGGATCCTTATGCAGTGGAAATCGCCGACCGTAGAATGGACTCCGCTCGTAAATTTTTCGCACTTCCTGCTCCAAAGCAGCTGGAATCAAGACGGACGTAGTCGCGTCTAGGACGTCAGGGTGGTTGGCGAAGGCGGGCGCAGGCATCGTAAGGATTAGCGTTAAAGAAAGATGCGCCCTTGCGCTAAGTCAAACGCCTCGCCCGGTGCGTTCGCGCCAGATCGGCTCGAAATACATGAGCCCGCAGACGACCAAGCTGTGGGTGATTTTGCCCGCGCGCGCCCAACCGAGCACCTCGTCCACGGGCGCCGTCACGACTTCGATTTCCTCGTCGTGATCCCATTCTGACGCACCGTTCAACGTGGCGTTTTCAACGAGCACGAGGTGGCAGCGGTTGTTTTGGATGGCGGGGTTGGGGTGCACGCTCGCCAGTAATCTTGCGCTCGTCCCTGCATAGCCGGTTTCTTCGCGCAATTCGCGCACCGCCGCCGTCACAGGATCTTCGCCTGGATCGATAATGCCGCCGGGAATCTCGAGGGAAAACTCCTCGATCCCGAAACGAAATTGGCGCACGAGCACGAGCTTTCCATCGGGTGTAACGGCGATGACATTACACCAATCTGATGACGCGATGACGACAAAATCTCGTTCCACGGCGCGTTGCGGATGGCGCAGCCGTACGCTGCGCAGGTCAAGTACACGCGTAGTCGCCAGGGTGCTTTGCCCCAGATGTTCCCAGCGGGCCGGTGATCCCGGCGTGGACGATGTGCTCATAGTAAAAAGAAAAAGCCTCCGCGCCACAGAGGGCGAGGAGGCTTTAAGAGGGATGAGAAAATTCTCCTAAAAATTACTTCTTGGGGAGCTTCACTTTATCGCCGACCTTCAACTTGCTCCAGTTTACACCGGGGTTGACGCTGAGCAAGTCGGCGTGATTTACGCCGTTAGCTTTGGCGATCTTGGTGCCGGTGTCGCCTGCTTTGACGACATATTCACCGGGACCTGCGACGGCGGGTTCTCCGCTGCCTTTTTTGCCAGCGGCCGCTACGGGCTTCTTGGCAGATTCCTCAAGCTTGGTGATTGCGGCGCTCTGTTTGGCGAGCTCCCCGCCAACTTGGTTGAAAGCGTCCTGCGTCGAGCGGGTCAGCCCGACGAGTTCTTTGGATGCTTTGTCGGCGGCAGCAGCAGCAGCAGCAACTTGGCCCTCGATAGCGTCGACTTTGGCGACCTTTTCTTCGTGAGCGGCGAGGGTCTTATTGACCTTCGAGAGGCTCATAGCGGCGTAGCCACCGAGCAGGAGCGCAACGACGCCCACAATGATGCCGCCGACCGGCAAC
>CANHAH010000043.1 GCA_947458705.1 Opitutia bacterium
CACGGACGGCGTTTTTGAACTCGAATGCCTCCTGTGGGATCGATCTTTTTTTTGGCGGAGGCACGTACGATTTCGACAAGCAGGCGAAGGCGGTGCGCATCGTGGACAGCGGGATTTTGAAGTTACATCCGGAATGGTTCACCGTTGCGGTCATCCCGCGCACGTATGCCGGCGAGGAATATTGGGACAAAGATGGGCGCTGGATCGGCAGCGTGTTAAGCGCCTATGGAATTATTTTTAATCGCGATTCATTGAAACGCCTGGGGATTGAGCACGAGCCGCAGCAATGGACAGATTTGCAAGATCCGCGCCTGATGGGCGAGGTGGCGCTCTGTGATCCGACCAAGAGTGGTTCGATCGCGAAGGCGTTTGAAAATGTGATCCAGCAGCAGATGCAACGACGCTTAAACACGCTGCTCGCGGAGAATCCCTCGGGTGATGCCAAGGTTCGCGAGCAACGCGCGGTGCGGGAGGGGTGGATCGCGGGTTTGCAGCTGATGCAGCTCGTAGGGGCGAATGCGCGCTATTTTACGGATACTTCGCAAAAGCCGCCGATTGATGTGGCCGCGGGTAATTGCGCGGTGGGTATGTGCATCGATTTTTACGGCAGGCAGCAGGAAGAAGCGGTGAAACGACGCGGGTTTTCGGGCCGCATCGGGTACGCTTCGCCGGCGGGTGGATCGGTGAGCTCCGTTGATCCGGTCGCGTTGCTGCGTGGCGCCAAAAATCAAGCGGTCGCGGTCGCCTTTATCGAATACGTGCTCTCGCTGGAGGGACAAAAACTTTGGAATTTTCAACCCGGGGTGGCCGACGGGCCAGAGCGTTTTGCGCTCCGACGCTTGCCCGTGCGGAGAGATTTTTACGGGCATCAAGAATGGTTGGCGTTGCGTAGTGATCCGACCGCGCAGCCGTTTGAGCAGCGTGATCAACTCATTTACCGTAACGAATGGACGGGAGGCGTATTCCGCGAGATGGCGTTTGTGATTCGCATCATGTGCCAAGACACGCACGCGGAGCTGACCAGCGCGTGGCGGGCGATCAACGCCGCCACACCGATGGCCCGCGTGGAAGCCTTGGCGGTTTTATCGGATCTTTCGGCGGTCGATTATGGTCGTGTGAACAAGGAAATCCGGCAGGCGCTGGGTTCAAAAAATAAGGTCGACGAGATTCGCATGGCGAACGAGCTCGGTGCTACGTTTCGGCGGAACTATCAACGCGCTGAAGCTATCGCTCGGGCGGGCTTGGTGGGGCGTTAAAGCCTTTTAGCAGTAGATTTAGAGTCGCGCGAAGCAGGCGGCGAAGGCGAGTTTGTCCGCTGCTTTAAAAAAAGAAGTGCCAGCGACAAACGTGTCGGCCCCCGCGCTGCGGCAGTTGGAGCCGGTTTGCAGATCAATTCCGCCATCCACTTCGAGGCGAAAAGATAGGTTTTGTTCGGTACGCCACGTCGCAAGTTGCGTTAATTTCGGTAGCATATCGGTGCGGAAAGCTTGTCCGCCGAAGCCGGGTTGCACCGTCATGACCAGCACAAGATCGACGGAGGTAATCAGGTGTTTTACTGCGCTGGCCGGCGTGTCGGGATTTAACACAATGCCGGCCTGGCAACCGAGGGCGCGGATGCGGGCCAAGGTGGCTGCGTGATCGTAATCGGGCTCGATGTGGATGCTGATGAGATTAGCTCCCGCGTGCGCGAAGGCCTCGACGTAACGGTCGGGTCGCGCGAGCATCAGGTGGGTATCAAAAAAAAGCTTATTACCGTGACGGCGAAGGGCAGAAATCGTTTCAGGGCCGAAGGTCAGGTTGGGGACAAAGTTCCCGTCCATGATGTCAATGTGCAGCCATTTCAGGCCGAGTACTGAGACGGTGGCGGCACTGGCGGCAAGATGCGCATGATCGCCGGCAAGTAGCGAGGGGGCGAGAAGGGGCGCGTTTATCACGTGGTGCAGAGAAACGGGGCTTGGCCGGTGGCGCAAGAATGGAGCGCGACGAAGCGGTTCTGGCGGATTTGAACGGGCTTCACCACACGTCGAGGACCGCGTGGGTGATCTTGGCTGCGAGCGCTTCAGCTAATAAGGGCAGGGTTTGATACTCTGCTTGAAGTTGGCCGCTAACGGCGGTGCCCGAGGGCAGGGTTTTCCCGCTGTCGTTGTAGGCGTCGCGGCGGGCTTCGATTAGGCGTTGATCAAAAAGGGGACGGCCCGTGCGGCGATCGGTGAGGGTGCATGCGACGCCGAGCGTGAGGGTAAATTTACGGGCTAGCCCCGTGTCATCGCGGCGTTGTGTGGCTACTTCTCGGCGGTAATCGATCAGGTGAAGCTTGAGGCTGGCTTCGGCGGCTTCGGGAGAATTGACTAGAGTGACGCGACCGTCGCGGACCAAAGCGGAGCGGACCTGCGACTCAAGAGTTTCTTGTGATTGGGGCAGTAAAATCTTGGTGGTTACCGGCTCTACGTAGAGGGTACTGAAGATTGGTTTCGCTCCAGCTCCGAGGTGGTAATGCGCGCAACCAGTAACCAGAAGGAGAAGTCCGGCACACGAGATGAGCGCAAAGAGCGGACGGAGCATGGCGCTGATAATCCGCTGGGAGCGGTGGGCTTAGAACAGCCAGAAACGCTTCTTGCCGGCTTCGGGCGGTACAGGTTTACCCTCGGCGCCGGCCTCGACTTCGAGGAGGCGGATTTTGGCACGTTTGGCGACTTCAGAGTCGGGGTAGGCGGTGATCGCTTCGTTATAAAAAACTTTGGCGGCTTTGAAGTTGCTACGTTTGTAGAGGTAGAAGTCACCGATCTTCATTTTGCTCTCGGCGATGACGACCTTCATGCTGTCGAGTCCTTTGGCGGCTGCCGCGATGGTGGGATCGCTGGGGAAGAGGATCATGAAATCTTCGAAATAGGTGACTGCTTCTTTTGAGGAGGCTTGATCGTAGTAGGGGCCTTCGACGAGGCCGGCGTGGGCTTGGGCGAGCTTGAGGTAGGCGTCTGGGGCGAGGAGGCTTTGGGGGTAGGAATTGATCATGCGGTCTAGGGCGTCGATCGCTTCTTCGGGTTCGCGGAGTTTTTGGTGGCCGCGGGCGATATTCATCAGAGCGAGCGGAGCGTAGTCGCTGTAGGGCGCGTTGATCAGCACGAACTCAAAATACTCGATCCCCTTCTCGCGATTGCGGAAACCCGGGAGCCAACCCCAGGTGCGGTTGCGGGCTCCGTCGAGCAGAGCGCTGGCGATGCGGTATTGCTCCCCGATGATTTCGGAGAAGTGTTTGCTGTTGGGGTAGCGGCCTACGACGCCTTGGTAGGATTCGAAGGCTTTGAAGTATTCTTTGCGGCTAAGGTGGAGTTTGGCTGCCCGATAAAGGGCCTCGGGGGCGTAGATCGAGTTAGGATATTTCTTGGCGACCTTGTTGTAAGAACTAAGGGCGGAACCGACGCTTTTGTTTTCTTCGGCTTCGCGTGCCTTGTTCATGAGGTCCACGGCGTTTCGACCTTCGCTGCCGAGTAGGCCGGATACGGCGCCACCATCGACTTGCCAGCCGGTGCCGGGTTTCCAGACGAGATCTGCGGCCAATCGGGCTGGGAGGGATAAAAAAAGAGCCGCGAGCGTGAGCGCGAGGACGGGCAGGCGGCGGAGAAAGAGGTTCGACATGACGGCGTAAATCACCAGCGAAGCAGCGCGCTACCGTAGGTCAAGCCCGCCCCGAACGCGACGAGGAGCGTGAGGTCGCCGGATTTGATGCGGCCGGAGCGGCGCGCTTCGTCCAATGCGATGGGAATCGAGGCGGCGGAGGTGTTGCCGTAGCGGTCGAGGTTTACGAAGAATCTCTCCAAAGGGAGCTCTAGGTACTGGGCAATGGCCTCGATGATGCGGAGGTTGGCTTGATGAGGTATCACGAGCGCAATCTGATGCGCTGGAATGGCATGTTGTTCCAAAATATCCCGGGCGGCTTCTTCCATCCCTCGGACGGCATATTTAAATACCTCTTTGCCCTTCATCTTGAGAAAGTGGTCGCCACCGGCAAGTGAGGCGGCGGTCGCGGGGGCGTTGCTGCCACCGCCCGGGATACACAGGAGATCGACGCAGTCTCCGTAGGCTCCGAGCTTGGTGCCGAGTAGGCCAACTTTGGGTTGAGCTGAGGCACCCACGACGACGGCACCGGCGCCATCACCAAAAAGCACGCAGGTGGTGCGGTCTTTCCAATCCACAATCGAGGAGAGTTTTTCGGCACCAATTACGAGTGCGTGACGGTAGCGGCCGGAGCCGATCATTGCACTAGCAGTATCTAGGGCGTAGATGAATCCGGAGCAGGCGGCGTTGAGATCGAAACAGGCCGTCGATGTGGCGAGCCCGAGCTTATGTTGAACGATGCACGCGGTTGCGGGCATGGGGAGATCTGGCGTGATGGTCGCAACGATCAGCAAGTCGATATCAGTGAGCTGAAGCTTAGCATCGGCGATAGCCAGCCGTGCGGCGTGCACGGCCATATCCGAGGTTGTTTCGCTGGGTGCGGCGATATGACGTTCACGGATACCACTGCGAGTGCGAATCCACTCGTCCGAAGTCTCTATGCTGAGAGCTAATTCGGCGTTGGTGAGGACGCGAGCGGGTGCGTAAGAACCGGTGCCGAGAATAACAGTGGATGCAGGAGGTGACATGCGGGCGCGGGCGAGAGGCTGCCTCAAAGGGTGGGGGCCGGCGGGGGGCCACTGAGGATCTCGTTGGCGCGGGCGATGTCGGCTTCGATGCAGTGATTCATGTCAGCCTTAATAATGGCGCGGGCGGCGTGGATTGCACTGCTGATGGCACGGGCGTTGGATGAGCCGTGCGCTTTTAAAATATTGCCGCGGACGCCCAGTAGCGGCGCACCGCCGTAGCGCTCCGGATTGATGCGTTCTTTAAGTGCAGTGAAGGCGCCCTTGGCCAAGACGGCTCCCGCGGCACGGAGTGGGTTGGCTTGCAACTCTTCGCGGAGCATACCGGAGAAAAACTTCACGAGCGACTCCCAGCTCTTGAGCATGATGTTTCCGACGAAGCCGTCGCAGACAACCACATCGACATGGTCGGTGAAGACTTGAAAGCCCTCGATGGGGCCGACGTAGTTGATGATGTCGCCGATGCGACGGAGTTGTTCGTTGGTCTCGGTGATCAGGGCGTTGCCTTTGCCGTCCTCGGTGCCGATGGTCATGAGGCCGACTCGTGGGGCGGCCACGCCGAGCATGACGCGGCAATAATGCGAACCTAGAATGGCGTTGTGGACGAGATGCTCGGGCTTGGCCTCGGGGTTGGCGCCGGCATCAATAAGAATGAAGTGTCCTCCTTGGCGAGGTATGACAGCGGCTAGGGCGGGGCGGTTGACGCCTTCCATCATACGGAGGCGCAGCGTGCCTCCGGCCATTAGCGCTCCGGTGTTACCACAACTAACGAGCACGCTGGCATCGCCATTTTTTACTAATTCGATGGCCCGTACCATCGAAGAATCTTTCTTTTTCTTCAGCGCCATCAGTGGTTTGTCGTCCATGGTGACGACTTCCGAGGCGTGAAAAATTGAGAGGTTGGGCCCGAGACTCAAGCCGGCCTGTTGAATCAGCGGTTCCAGCAAGGCCTGATCGCCGACCAAGGTGATTGGGTCGAGTAGGGGGTCGCGTTTTTGCGCAAGTTTGACGCCTGCGACGACCTCGGCTGGGCCGAGATCTCCGCCCATGGCGTCAACTGCGATGCGACGGGGTGTTCCCGAAGACATATCCTCCGCGGGTGGCGGGGCGAGGGAGGGAACGCGAGGCTTAGGCCTCGACGTTAAGTACTTGGCGGCCGCGGTACAGACCGGTCTTGGGGTTCACGCGGTGGCGACGGTAGAGTGTGCCATCGACCGGATCCTTGGCGAATTCAGGAGCGATGAAAGCATTGGCTGCGCGACGATTGGCGCTGCGACGTTTGGACTGTTTGCGTTTCGGATTAGCCATGTGAGTGGTGAGTTAGATGTATAGGGACGTCGCTCAAGCGAGTCCGATGATGTGGTGAAAGGGTCGGAGTTAAGGCGCCGAGTTTTGCGCGTCAAGCGCACTTATTGCAGGAAACCGCCTGCAAGTAGCATGGTCAGCACCGCCGCGACACCCAAGCGGTACCAAGCAAAGGCGGCCAGTCCATGGCGCGTGAGCCAATTTACTAAAAAACGTACCGACAGGGCTGCTGTGATCGCGGCGACCACCGCCCCGAGTGCAACGTGCGACCAGCCGAAAACTTGCAGCATGGCGGCACCGCTTTTGTAGCTTTTATAAACGGTGGCGGCGCTTAAGGTCACAAAACCGAGTAGAAAGCTAAATTCAGCTGCTCGCCGCGGCTCGAGTCCGGAAAAATAGCCGCCCACGATCGTGGTCATCGAACGGCTTGTACCCGGCCAGAGCGCCAGGCATTGTAGGGCGCCGATGCCGGCGGCTTGGCGCGAGGTGAGCTCGATTGGCGCGCTCGAGTATTGCTCAGCGCGATGGCGTCGCCGCCACGCTTCCGCATAAAACATTAGTCCCGCTCCCGCGACTTGGGCCGCGATCACGGCCGGAATAGAAAATAGATGCGCATCAATCCAGTCATGACATAAAAACCCGAGCGCGGCCGCTGGTACGAACGCTATCACAAGATGTTGAAGCAGGCGCAAGCCACTCGGGTCACGTCCTAGTAAGCCTCGCAAGATGGAGATCAACTGCGACCAATAAAGCAGTGCGACTGCGGCGATGGCGCCAAATTGGATCACTACGTTGTAGGTGTCGGCGGCCAGTTTCACCGTCAACGGAATGCCGGCGGGATGTTTGCGGGACGGGGCTCTGTACCACAGAGGCTGTCCAGTGCTGTCGACTAGCGGCCTATCGTTTTCGAGGCCGAGAAAATGCGTCGCTATGATCAAATGTCCCGTGGAGGAAATGGGTAGAAACTCGGTTACGCCCTCGACGAATCCGAGCACCACGGCATCGGTGACGCTCAACTCTGCTGCCGGGATGGCGCTTTCGATCGCTGGCGCGGGCTTAGTCGCTGCGTGAGCTGACATTAAAGTCGCGATGATAATAAATAGAGGCATTCGCACGGTAGGTTTTTTTCAAGAATGCAGGGACGGTGCAAATTTATTTGCGGACTGCAAAGGCCTGCGCTCTTTCAAGTCTGCATTATGGACCTCGCCGCGCTCACTATCCAACTCCAAGGCCGACAGGATTTATCGCCTGAACAGATCGAGGGCGCGGCGGTTGCCTTGACCGAGGTCGACCAAAGCGAAGAAATCAAAGCAGCTTTTCTTACTTCTCTTTCAGCCAAGGGTGAATCGGTGGCCGAGGTGGCGGGTTTCGCGCGCGCATTTCGCTCTCGTGCGGTTGATCCTGGCGTTGGCGCATGGTCCGCTCGCGCACTCGATATCGTCGGTACCGGTGGCGATCATGCGGGTGGATTTAATATTTCGAGTTTGGTGGTATTGGTGTTGGCCAGTGCAGGGGTTCCAGTGATGAAACATGGTAACCGTGGCATCACTTCAAAATGTGGTAGCGCCGATTTGCTGGCGGGTTTGGGTGTGGATCTGGCGGCTTCGCCGGAAATATTGCGGCGGGCTTTGGCTGAGTTGGGTTTCGTTTTCTTTTTCGCGCCCAATTATCATCCGGCCTTCAAAAATATCGCACCGGTACGCAAGGCGCTGGCCGCGCGCGGCCAACGCACGGTCTTTAATATCCTTGGACCGTTGATCAATCCGGGTCGGCCAGCACATGTATTGCTTGGTGTGTTTGCCGAGAGCTGGGTGGCGAAACTCGCTGGCGCGCTGGAGGCGCTCGACTGCTCAGCGGGTTTGGTCGCGCATGGCGTGATTGGACCGGGGCAGGGGATCGACGAATTGACGACGGCAACACCGAATCGCGTGCGTGGGGCAGGTCGCTTGCGTCAACTCGATGAAATGTGGCGCGCGGAGGATTTTGGTTTGGCGGTGGCGCCCTTTGTTGAACTGCAGGGCGGCGATGTCGCGGCCAATCTCGCTTTGACGGAGGCTTTACTCGCGGGCCGTGGGCCGGCGGGGCTCGTTGATACCATCGCTTTCAACGCAGCGGTCGCTCTCTGGATTACTGGCAAAACTTCATCGGTGAAAGACGGTCTAGCCTCAAGTCGCGAACTTTTGCTTGGCGGTGCTGTGCGGGCCAAGATCGCGGCGACGCGAGAATTTTATCAATCATGAAGCGACTCTACTTTGGGACCGACGGAATCCGCGGAAAATTTGGCGGTCCGGTGATAAATGCTAGTTTCGCGTTTCAACTCGGTGGTGCGGTAGGTCAGTGGTTGCAGGCTACGCACCCTCATCCCTCTGACGATACCGTGTTGATCGGCCGTGACACGCGCGGCTCTGGCGCAATGTTAGTTGCTGCGGTGGCGGCGGGTCTAAGGCAGGCTGGTTGGCAGGTGCTAGATCTTGGAGTGGTGCCGACTCCTGCGGTATCGCGTGCCGTGAAACAGCGAGGCGCTGCCCTTGGCGTGATGGTGACCGCTTCGCACAATCCAGCCGAGGATAACGGGATTAAGTTTTTCAACGCCGGGGGGCTGAAACTCACCGACGCCCAAGAGTACGCGATTGAACAGGCTCTTTTGGTTGTTCCACTATCGGTAGGAGTTTACCCGCAGCCCGAGTCACTGAGCGACGCGGGTCCGGCCTACATCGCCGCGGCGGTTTCACTTTTACCGCCGGGTGCGTTGCAAGGCTGGCGCATCGTACTGGATACGGCAAACGGCGCGACGTGCGCGACTAGCCCGGCGGTGTTGCGTGCGCTGGGTGCCGAGGTTGTGGGAATCGGTGATGCTCCTACTGGTTCAAACATCAACGCAAACGTTGGTAGTGAACATCCCGAAGCGCTCGCGGCGCGTGTGCTTGCGACGGGCGCGCGTCTCGGCGTCGCGCACGATGGCGACGGTGATCGCTGTGTTCTGTGCGATGAGCGCGGTGGGGTGCTTGACGGCGACGAAGTGCTGACAATGCTCGCAACGCACGCGTTGGCGCAAGGTCGCCTAGTTAAACGTACGCTAGTGGTCACGGTCCAAAGCAATCTCGGTGTAGATGCAGCAGTCACGGCCGCCGGGGGCCAGGTGCGTCGCACGGCTGTGGGCGATCGTTATGTGAGTGAAGAAATGTTGGCCAACGGTGCGATGTTAGGCGGCGAATCTTCCGGCCATGTGATTTGCGCGGAAGTTGCTCCCACAGGTGATGGCTTAGTGGCGGCGCTCAAGATTATCGAAGTGATGTTGTCCACAGGTCGGCCGCTATCGGAGCTTCGGCAGGTATTGCAGAAATTTCCTCAAGGTACGCTATCGCTTAACGTAAAGGACAAACGTCCGCTGGAAACATTGCCGGCCGTGACTGCAGTTATCGCGGAGCTTGAGCATGAGCTCGGGACGCGTGGGCGTTTACTCGTACGCTACTCCGGCACGGAGTCTAAATTACGTTTGTTGGTCGAGGGAGCGAATGAAGCCGTGGTGGCTGAGGGGCTCTCGCGCTTGGAAAAAGCGGTTCGGGCGGATCTAGAAGTCGTTTAGCTCTAGCGTTGACGCGCTCGGCACGGGGCGGCTGATTCGAAAAGTATGCCCGAAGTCGCCGTTACCTCACTCGACCCACGCCATCAAAAACTTATCGATAACGCGCGCATCGCCCTAGATCGCGGCCAGCTCGATTACACCCTCGATGCCTGTGCGCAGGTGTTAAAAAGTGCGCCGGGTTGCTTGCCCGTTCGCCGTTTACAACGCGCCGCCCAATTGCGTGATTTTCGCTCGAAAAACAAATTTATGGCGAAGGCTTTCGGCGGTTTTTCCGGCGGTGGTTTGATGTTTGGCGCCGGTAAAAAAGATCCGGCCAAAGCACTTGAGTCTTCCGAGGCGATGCTCGCGAAAGATCCGACCAGCGTGTCGGCGTTGAAACTTTTGGCAGAGGCAGCGTCCGGGTTAGGCTTGCTAGAGACCGCGGCGTTTGCGCTCGATGCGGTGCGTGAGTTGGAGCCGGATAATCGAGCTAACTTGCTTTTACTCGGAGAGGCTTGGATTGCGGCGGGCAAACCAGCCGAAGCAGTAAAGACTGCCGATGCGTTGCTTAAGTTGAAACCAGCTGACGCTGAGGCGCAGAGTTTGTTGCGCAAGGCCTCCGTTGCGCAGACCGTCACCAAGGGCAACTGGGATGCGCAGGGAAGTTTCCGAGACAAGTTGCGCGATGAAGCGCAGTCGATTTCTCTCGAACAAGCAGCTAAGGTCGTCACTGGTGGCGACATGGCACAGCGTCTGGTCGACGAGGCTCTCGCTCGGGTTCAGGCCGAGCCGACGAACCTCAATCATTATCGCGCGGTTACTCAGGCCTATCGTCAACTTGGGCGTAACGATGAGGTCTTGGCTTGGGTACGCAAAGCGCGTGCTTTGCCTGCTGGCGCGGCCGATCCTTCGTTGGAAAAAGAAGAGTCGGAATTGCAGACGACTTTGCTCGATCTGCGTTTGAAAAGCGCGGAAGCGGCAGCTGCAGCAAAGCCTGATGATACGGTGCTCGCGGCGGCGTTGGCGACGACGAAGGCCGAATTGATCTCTTGGCGGCTCACTGAAGCCAAGCGCACGGTGGAGCGTTACCCGAATGATTTCCCGGCGCGTTTGGTGCTTGGAGAGTTGTTATTGGAGGCAGGTCAGGTTGATGCGGCGCTCGTGCAATTTCAGCAGGCGCAGAAGGGCCCGCAGGTGCGAGTAGCAGCGCTGATCGGTCTAGGGCGTGGCTTCAAGTCGAAGAAAATTCTGGATCTTGCCGTGCTGCAATTCACGACGGCGAAGGCGGAATTGTCAGCGATGGATGAGACCAAAAAGTCGGTCATCTATGAACTTGCGTCATGTTATGAAGTGATGGGCAAAGTTGAGGAAGCGATCGCTGAATTTAAACTGATTTACGGTGAGGATATCGGGTATCGTGACGTCGGTGAAAAAATTACGGCGCACTATTCAAAATGAAGCCATCATTGCGGATGAACTTGCTGGTTATTTCGGTTTTCTTGGCTTTTGCCGCGGTCGGACGCGCGGTGGAAATGCCACACCGTAGTTTGGAGATTTACTGGGTCGATTCCGAGGGTGGTGGTTCGACGTTAATTGTTACTCCGGCGGGCGAATCGGTGTTGATCGACTCGGGTAATCCAGGTGGTCGTGATTCAGGTCGGATTATTGCGGCTGCGCGAGCGGCGGGTATTAAACAGATCGATCACTTAATTGTGACGCATTTTCACGGCGATCATTTTGGCGGTGCCGCGGAAGTCGCTCAAGTGCTACCCATCGTTACGATCCACGATAAAGGAATACCTGAGCGCGACCCTGATGGGCGCGCGGCGTCGAGTTTTCAGTTACAAATTAAACCTTACCGCGAAATCGCGGCTAAGCGGGAGCGGGTTTTACCCGGAACTGTGATCGCGTTACGCGGAGTAGCGGGTCAGCCCGTGCCGGTTTTGCGTTGTTTGGCGGTGAATCAGCAGTTTATCGCGGCCACGACTGAACAGCAGAAAAAAACGGTGGTTAATGACGTGCCGGCAAAAAAATTGGATACGAGCGACAATGCTAACAGCACTGTCTGGCTCATGGAGTTTGGCCCCTTTAGGTTTTTTGATGGCGGTGATCTGACCTGGAATATGGAAGCGAAGCTGGTCGCGCCATATGACTTGGTTGGCCATGTCGATGTCTATCAAACGAGTCACCACGGCCTCGACGTGAGTAACCATCCAGCCCTGATCAAACAACTCAAACCGAGTGTTGTCGTGATGAATAACGGTGCCCGTAAAGGTGGCGAAATTGGGACTTGGGCGACTTTACGCGCAACGCCTTCAATTGCGGCCGTGTTTCAATTGCACCGCAACGTTCGCGTCGGGCCAGAGGGAAATACGGCGCCAGAGCTCATTGCGAATCCGGATGAGGTCTGCGCTGGAAACTTAGTGCGTTTGGCGGTTGAGGCCGATGGCGCGAGTTATACCGTCGCGATTCCTGCGACCGGCTTGAGTCGAAAATTTGCGACGACTTCGAAGTGACGCCGTCCGTTTTTTAGTTGGTTTCGCGGCCGCTTATAAAAAGAGCGAGCGCGAAACAGGCAAAACTCACGACGAGTCGAGGCAGGTTGGTTTGTTCGCCGAAAAACAGGAGAGCCACGGCTACGGTCAGTGGGACCTTGAGATTATTGAGCACGGCCAACGTGCCGGTAGTGACGCGTGTCGCTCCAAGATTCCAGAGAAAGAACGATAACCCAGAGGCTATGATGCCGAGGTAAAGCAAGGTGATAACTTGCGTTTGCGTAGGCTGGATTGCGGTCCAATCGGTCGTAAACGCGCTGAAAATGCCGGTTAACGCCAGCGCGCCTGCATAGGGGAGCGCGAAGAGCGAGGTGTCTTGGATATTTGAGGGGAGGGCAGCTCGAGTGCGGCACCATGCGAGTTGCCCCGCAGCAAAGCAAAGATTAGAAAATTGCACCAGTATGCAGCCGTAGAGCCAGCCGGCGGGTGCGCCGGAACTGGCTTCAAATAGTATAGCTGCACCGACCATCGCCAACGCGGCAGCGATGGCGTGACGCGTTTGCCAACGGCGTGTGATGATGGCTTCGATCAAGACCACATATAATGGCGTGGTAAGCGTGAACAAACCGATCGCGTATGCTGGTAAAAAAGTGAAGGCGTGAAGATAACCCCAATACATTAGGCCAAATTGCACGGCGCCGATCGCAAAGAGTCGTAGAAGGATGGAACGCGAAATTGCGCGTGGCCGAAAAAAAGGCAGGAATACAAGCATCGCTAATGCGAGTCGGATAACGCTAACCGCGTTGGGATCGAGGCCTGTCAGGCGACCTTTAATCAGCCCAGGGGAAAACGCCCAAACAATGGAGACGAGCAAAAGATAGATCATTGAGGCGGTAGGTCTAAGTGAATTGTGTAGTGCGTCTCAGCTGGCGGCACCTGACAACGCAGATTCCTCTTTCCAAGGAAGAAGGTAATAATGGTTTTGTTGGATTTTCTAGCCAAAGAGAACCAGACGAAGATTGCCGCCGAGCTCTGCACGGTTTATGATGGTGCTAGTTTCAATATGTCTAAGACCGATCACCCAGTAGATCTCATTGCTGAAGCGGCAGAAAAATTTCCGCACCGTCCCTCGTGGGACGAGTATTTTATGGCGACAGCAGTGCTGATGTCCACGCGTTCAAATTGCGAGCGTTTGCACGTGGGCTGCGTTATTGTGACCGGTGGAGAACGCAAAAACCGCCTCGTCGCGGCCGGCTACAATGGATTTTTACCGGGCACTCCTCACGTGTCTCGTCTGCGTGAAGGTCATGAACAGGCAACCGTCCACGCAGAGCAAAACGCCGTCGCTGATGCCGCGCGCCGTGGGAGTTCGGTTGAAGGTTGCGTGGCTTATGTGACGCATTTTCCATGTATTAATTGCGCGAAAATTCTCGCTGCCGCCGGTATCGCCGAAGTGCGTTACCGTTCAGATTACCACAACGATCCCCTCGTGGCCCCATTGCTTCTGGATGCGGGCGTTGCGATACTTAAGCTCTGAGGGCGTCTCACGCGCGATTTCATTAATGTCTGCCCCACGCACAGAACGCGATGAGACGTTGGCCGGAGCACTTTTACTGGCGCACCCTTCATTGAAGGATACTAATTTTCGCCGTACCGTGATCCTTATGTCGTCGCATAATGCCGACGGTGCGATGGGGGTCGTGTTAAATAGGCCGCTGGGCAAACGTCTCGGTGAGTTGCAGGGGGATTTCGCGCTCGGGCCACTAGCCAGTGTGCCTCTATGCAATGGTGGTCCCGTAGAAAAAAAACAATTAGTTCTCGTCGCTTGGGAGACGCAGGAAAACGGCTTCCGTTTGCACTTCGGGATTGAACCCGAACAGGCGACACAATTGCGCGACGCCGAGGATGCTGCGCTACGAGCCTTTGCCGGCTATGCGGGTTGGACGGCAGGCCAATTGGAAAACGAGTTAGAGCAAAATACGTGGGTGGTCGTTACCGCGCCGCCCGATTTGTTTGAATTACCGCTCGATCATACACTTTGGTCTAATTTGCTGGCTAGAGAAGGGCCCGAATGGCGCCTGCTCGCGCATGAACCCGAGGAAACAGGACAAAATTGATGGTTTAGGCTTCGTTTTTGGCCCAGCTGGACAATTCAGTTGACAGAGGTGAAATCGAAGACTGTTTTCACCCGTTTTATGAAAGTTGTTTCCTCCATCAAATCCGCCAAGAAGCGTCACCCGGCCTGCCAGGTCGTGCGTCGCAAAGGCAAAATCTACGTGATCAACAAAGTCGAGCCGCGTTACAAAGCGCGCCAAGGCTAATTAACCCTTTTTTACTACTGTGAAAGCCGAAGGCCATCCCACTCTCAACGACGTCTGCTTCCTGGATATCGGAACGGGCAAACGTTTCCTGACGA
The DNA here is from genome assembly GCA_947458705.1 of Opitutia bacterium. Taxonomy (GTDB): domain Bacteria; phylum Verrucomicrobiota; class Verrucomicrobiia; order Opitutales; family Opitutaceae; genus Tous-C4FEB. Next base: position 14,422 of record CANHAH010000043.1, read on the forward strand.
AGTCCACGATGAAATCCGCCCGTAAGGAAAACATCGATGGTACCGAGTATTTCATCATCGTGCGCGACGTGACGATGGATTCGCATCCCGCCTACACCGGCGAGAAGCGCCTTGTCGACACTGCCGGTCGCGTCGAAAAGTTCACAAACAAGTTCAAGCGCGTCGCAGCCAAGAAGTAATTCGACTCGCCGCTCCTTTCAAAAGCCCTCCTTTCGGAGGGCTTTTTTGTTGCCCGTTTCTGCTAGGCGCGACCTGTTAAAGTGCAATGGGGACCATGAAAATCATCGCTTTTGACTGTGATAGTACTTTGAGCGCAATTGAAGGCATCGATGAACTCGGACGCAGTCGCGGCCCGGCGGTTTTTGCCCAAATCGAAGCGATGACTAACGACGCCATGAACGGGCGCCTGCCTGTTGAGGCGGTATTTGGTCGCCGACTTGAGATCATCCAACCGCGCCGAGCGGATGCGGATGCGGTGGGGCGGCGCTATGTTGAGACCGTGGAGCCTACGGCACAGGCCACGATTGCTGCGCTTAAATCACGCGGTTGGACCCCCTTGATTATTAGCGGCGGGTTCCGCCCCTTGATGGTTTCCTTGGCCGAGCACCTTGGAATCGAGCGCGTGGAAGCGGTTGATATTTTCTTCAATGCCGATGGCTCCTATAATAGCTACGATACTAACTATCCGACGACGCGTTCGGGCGGTAAACCTGAGATCGTCGCTGCTTTGAAACGAGAGTTTTCCCCGAAGCAATTCGTGATGGTGGGTGATGGAGCGAGTGATTTGGAAACGAAACCGGTGGTCGATCGCTTTGTAGGATTTGGTCGTTACACTCCGCGAGAGTCGGTGCGCCAAGGCGCGCACGATTTTATCTACACGTTGGATTCACTGCTGGAAATCTTATGATACCCCCAATAAATTTTCCACCGTCGCTGGATTCTTATCCGGCATTGCCTACGACGGGGCTGGTCGAGGTGTTATTGGCGCGGATTCAGGCCGAACCTTTTAATTTGGTGGCCACGGTGATTTTTCTGTTGGCGATCGCTCACACGTTTTTGGCCGGCAAAATTCAACATTGGGCGCACATCGTGGAGGAGCGGCACGCACTCAGGATGCGTGACCGCTCACCGCGGATGGATTCGAACGACGATGGCCAGCCGGACGAGGTCAGCTTCAAGGGCCAGGCACTGCATTTTTTTGGTGAAATCGAAGCGATTTTCGGCCTTTGGGCTTTGGTGCTCGCGGGGGCCTTAGCGGTGTTAAAAGGTGGGGACACGGCGATTCACTACATCGCGCACAAGGTGAATTATACGGAGTCGATGTTTGTGGTCGTGGTGATGGCGATTGCAGCAACCCGACCCGTTTTGTCGCTGGCGGAGCAGATGCTGCGTGGGGTGTCGGCGCTGGGTCGGGGGAAGCCTGTAGCCTGGTGGTGGTCGATTTTGGTTTTGGCGCCGTTGTTGGGATCGTTTATTACCGAGCCTGCGGCGATGACGATCGCGGCGCTGATGTTGGCTCATCAATTTTACGAGTTACAGCCCTCGACGCGCCTCAAGTATGCGACACTCGCCTTACTTTTCGTTAATATTTCGGTGGGTGGAACGTTAACGCATTTTGCGGCGCCTCCGGTTTTGATGGTCGCGGGGCCGTGGAAGTGGGGTACGGGTTTTATGCTCACGCATTTCGGCTGGAAGGCGGCGTTGGGTATCGTGGCGGCCACGGGCTTCACGTTTGCCTGTTTTCGGACTGAGTTGCTTGCGATCAAATCGAGTACGGGACCTCGTAAAAAATCGGCTGTGGTAGCTTCTATTCCTTCCTGGGTGACATTCGCGCATTTGTTTTTTTTAGGCTTCGTGGTTTGGATGGCGCATTATCCGGTGCTTTTTGTGGGAGCCTTTTTATTTTTCGTGGCGTTCATGCAGGCCACCGCCCACCACCAGACAAAGCTCGATTTACGGGCTCCAATTCTGGTCGGATTTTTCTTGGCGGGATTGGTGGTGCATGGCGGTTTGCAGGGCTGGTGGATTGAGCCGGTGTTGAAAAGCCTCGGCGAGGTGCCGGTATTTTTTGGCGCAACGATTTTGACGGCGTTTAATGATAATGCCGCGATCACCTACCTTGCGACGTTGGTGCCAGGATTTACCGACGGAATGAAATATGCGGTCGTTGCGGGGGCCGTCACCGGTGGCGGTCTGACGGTGATTGCCAATGCACCTAATCCTGCGGGACAGACAATCTTGAAACGTTATTTTCCAGAGGGCGTAGCGCCGCTCCAACTTTTGTTTTGGGCTTTGCCACCCACGATCATCATGGGGCTCTGTTTTATGCTCCTGTGAGCTCGCGATGTGCGGGACGAGCGACTCGTTCTACGATGAGAGCGGCTTAATTATTTAAGTGAGTGCTTTGACTAAGACCTTGGCGTTGCGACCACTGTCTTCGTAAATTTTGAGCCGCGCCTCGGGCAAAACATCTTTGGTCGCTTCCTCGAAACCGCATACGTTAGAGAAGAACCCGAAGCTTTGGGTGGAGAGTGCGATGACACCATTGACGCCGCGTTCTTTGGCTTGGAGGCAGGCGTATTCGACCATCTTTTTACCAATGCCGCGGTTGTGGTAAAATGGTAGCACATAGAGCGAACCGATTTCGGCCAACTGCGGTTTATCAGGGTAAAAATAGAGGGTGACACATGCGATGATGTTCTCGTCGATTTCGAAGACGAAAAATTGATCGATGTTTTTCTCGATAGCTTGCTGCGTGCGGTGGAGTAACTCCTCACGTTTCACGGCAGCACGAGTCAGATTGTAAATGAGCCTTACGTCGCGTTTCGAAGCTTTGCGGATTTGTTGGTAGTCGTTGCCATAGACGAGGGAGCCGACGCCTTCGTTGGAGAAAATCTCGTTTAGCAACCCGTCGAAGATGCGTCCGTCGACGATGTGTACACGCGGGGTGCCGGTTTCGATGGCTTTGACCGCGTGCGCGGCTTTGCTGCGCACGGGCTCGGATATTTGCTCGGGTTGACTGGCTAGGATTTTGGTTAGCGCTTCGACCGAGATTTCGCGACGGACGCTGCCGTTAATCTCGAGCCCGGCATGGGGCGTGAGGTAGATGATCTTGGTGGCGTGCAGCGCCTCGGCGACTTCCGCGGCAAGGAGGTCAGAGTTGACCCGCAATGATTTGCCATCGGGACCGAAGGCTATGGGCGTAATCAGCGGAACGACCTGTTGGCCGATAAGTTCGAGGATGAAGTCTTTGTCGATGCGCTCGACTTTGCCGGTGAGTAGTTGATCCACGCCACGGATGATGCCGAGGGGAAGCGCGCGCACAGCATTGGTGATTACGGCTTTTAAGGAATTTTGCGTGAGTCCCTCTAAAATAAGATGGGAGACGCGTGAGCCGGCGCGGATGGAGAGATCAAGTGTGGCTGCGTCGGTGATTCCGGTGCCGTCGTTGTTGGTGATGGCGACACCGCGTAGCTCGGATAGTTCTTGAACTTGCAGACCGATGCCATGGACGAGCACGATCTTGATGCCGAGGCTGCGCAGTACGGCGATGTCGACGAGCAGGTTGCTGAAGTTTTCGTCGGCGATGATGGCGCCGTCGATGGCTATAACAAAAATTTGGCCTTGAAAACGGGGTACGTATTTTAGGATGCCACGCAGATCATTGGGTTTGATCGTGGTGGCTTGGGCGGGAGCGGAAACCGCGGGCGCGGAGGGCGGGAGGGTGGGGCCGGGGCCGTTGCTCATGGAAGTGGCGTGATTTGCGACGAAGCGGTGGGCGGCGTCAATGCACTTGCACGGTCCAAGCGCGAGAAGTGCGTTCGCCGACAACTACGGCACGGTAGGTGCCGGGTTTTAAAGTGCCGGCTGGAACGGTCACTAAAACTACGCTGTCACGACTTCGAGCCAAGAGGCCACCGTCGAGCTGTTCGAAAGTTGGGAGTAAAGTGATTGCATTATCTTTTATGTAGAGCTCGGCCCCGGATAGTTGGCGTTTGTTATCAGCCAAGGCGCAGGTGAACTCGATGGGATAAGCAACCAGCGTGCTTATGGATGCCGGTGCATTAACGCGGGTGATCTCTGCGGGCAGAAGGGGCAAATCGAGCAACGACGGCCCGAGATCTGAGCCTAGGCCGCCGGGCGCGGGGATGCTGGCGGCGCTGTTACGTACGGAACCGGATTCCGCAGGGCGTTGTGCGGTCAAAATAATGCGTTGAAAGCCCGCCGAAAGTAGCCGGAGAACTCCAGCGCGGTTTTTGGTGTCTTGATAAGGCAGATAAGACGGTGCGGACTTGCGGTAGCGCAGAGTCACAAACGTATAGCCGGCTAGGCTTACTATAATAACGAGGACGACCCATTTCATGGGCCAAGGTTTACGATGGGAGGAGGAGCCGGACATGGACGTTAGACGGGGATTAACCTAGGACTCGGCCAGACTCGCAAATAAATTTGCGCAGAAGGGTGCGGCTCGCTTCGTTACGAGGCTACATGAAATTCTGGTCCCAGTATTTTGTCCCTACACTTAAGGAAAGTCCCGCCGATGCAGAGATCGCTTCTCATAAGCTGCTCGTGCGCGCAGGACTCGTACGCAAGCTCGGTGGAGGGCTTTACACCTATATGCCCCTTGGGCTGCGGGTGATGCAAAAACTCACGCAACTCTGCCGCGAAGAGATCGAGGCGGGGGGCGGCATCGAACTCTGGATGCCCCACGTGCATCCCGTGGAAAATTGGGAGCAAGGTCCCCGCTGGGCGGCCGCGCGTGAGATCATGTTTCGCACCGATAGCGCCGGTGCGGGTAAGGGTCGGAGCAAAGAACCCGAGTTTGTCCTAGGGCCGACGCATGAAGAAGTGATCACTCCCCTCGTGAAACAGGAGATCACCAGCTACCGTGATTTGCCTAAGAATTTTTTCCAGATCGCGACTAAGTTCCGTAATGAGATCCGTCCGCGTTTTGGTCTGATGCGCGCGCGAGAGTTTGTGATGATGGACGCATATTCCTTCGACGCCACAGACGAGGCCGCCGTTAAGAGCTATTTCGCCATGAAGACCGCTTATGAGAAATTCTTTAAGCGAGTCGGCATACAGGCGATTGCCGTCGAAGCGGATACTGGCGTGATGGGTGGAAGCTTTTCACACGAATTTATGGTGCCAGCTGAAATTGGCGACGACGATGTGATTTACAGCGAGGTTGGTTATGCGGCCAATCGGGAAAAAGCCACCAGTGCCCTCGTGCCCAAAGATCTCGCGGATGCGGCCCCCGTAGGAGCCATTGAGGAATTCGCGACTCCTGGTGTCGTGACGATCGCAGCTCTGGCTGCCGCGCCGTATAATGTCGCGGGAGATCAACAGTTCAAAACATTGGTTTATATCGGTGACGATAAACCTTTTATCGTAATCCTTCGCGGCAGTGATGAATTGGAAGAAGCTAAACTTGGCTCTTTAGGCTTCACGGTTTTCCGCGCAGCGACGGCCGAAGAAATTGAGCCTGTTTTAGGCGCGAAACCTGGAAGCTTAGGAGCCGTGAAGGGGACGATTAAAAACACCGCTGTTTTGGCCGGTGTTTTTGCCGACCACGCCATCCGTTTAATCGGTAATGGGACCACGGGCGCCAATAAAGATGGCTTTCATCTGCGTAACATCAATGTGGTGCGCGATCTGGCGATCACGAAATTTGGGGATTTTCGTCGGGTTCGTCCCGGTGAGCCGTGCCCGCAATCGGGCCAGCCTCTACTGGTGCGTCGCGGCATTGAAGTAGGTCACATTTTTAAGCTGGGCACGAAATACTCTGAGAAATTTGGCGCGGTTTACACGGATGATCAGAAGCAATCTCATCTCATGGTCATGGGTTGTTTCGGTATCGGAATTAGTCGCACGATGCAGGCTGTGATCGAGCAAAGTCATGACACTGATGGTATCGTTTGGCCCTGGAATGTAGCGCCATTTCATGTGCTCATCTGTCTGCTTGATCCGGATTCAGCTGAAGCCATGGATCTGGCTAAAAAACTCGCCGTAGCAGCCGAAGGCGCTGGCGCGGATGTAATCATTGATGACCGTGCGGAGCGTCCGGGCGTTAAGTTCAAGGATGCTGATCTCATCGGAATTCCGCTGCGCGTCACGATTGGTAGCAAAGGTCTCAAGGATGGTATCGTTGAACTGAAGGCGCGTAACTCTAAAGACGTAGCCAAAATTCCGCTCGCCGAGATCGAAATGCGGTTGGCTGCAGTGGTGCTTGAGGCGAAGCAAAAAGCAGCATGATTGTATCTAGCGTCAAATCCACGCCCTCGCCCTCAACTGAAACGCTGAGTCGCACTGAGCTGCAATTCAGCGGGGTCTGGCGTGTCGTCGTTTTGAATGACCCTGTTAATCTCATGTCTTATGTGATGATGATTTTCAAAAAAATATTCGGGTTCAGCGAAACCGTCGCGCGCCGGCATATGCTTGAGGTACATGAGCAAGGTCGCTCGGTGGTATGGAGTGGTCTGCGCGAAAAAGCGGAAGCTTATGTGTTCACCTTGCAGCAATGGCATCTGACTGCAGTTCTCGAACCCGATGAAACGCATTGAGGTTAAATTAAGTCTTTCGATCGTCGCGCCGCTTCTCGACGTGATCCGGCTTCTCGCGGATGGGCTGAGCGAAAAGCTCGCGGCGCGGCAAGAATTGAGCGACGTTGATGAAGATTTTCGGGATGCTTGGTTGGCGGAATTGATCAATGGCCAGACAGCAGATGTGAAGGCTTTGTTGGCGTTGTTTGATGAAGAGTTTTTCAGAGAGGGTATCGTGGCATTTGATGAAGATAACGCCGAACCTATCGTGCGGGCTTGTGCAGCGGTGCGACTGCGTTTGCGGGAAGTTTATTTACGGGGATTGGCTGATGATACGCTGGAGGGTGGAGACGTTGAGCTCGACGACTTGGCTGAAGATGTCAGGAAGGCGTTTATGTGCTACTTGTTTTTGGCCACGGTGCAGGAGCTGATTATACAGCATCTAGATTCGAGTATTATCGAATCCTGATTCGGCGTTTGACGGCGGAGATGTGAGACCTAGTTTTGGCGGCTGACACCCTGCAGTGTTCGAGGTGCTTTCAATAACTGCTCTTTGCCTTAGAATTATTACGGGAACCGAGACCGTCGCGGAAGATGCTAGGCCGTAAATCGGAAAGCAGACGCTGCGGAGGAGGTGCCCACCTTAACC